>JBCCIX010000063.1:0-13473 GCA_039028075.1 Bacteroidota bacterium
CCCTTTATATATGAGCCGGTTGCCCGTACGTTATGAATGCTCAGCCCTATACCGCCGGCCGATTGGGAAATCTTAGCAGTCTGCTTTAAAGTATCATAGATGCCATCAATACTATCTTCTTTCATCGTTAATAGGAAACAGGAGGATAGCTGTGGTTTAGGCGTAGCCGCGTTGAATAAGGTTGGTGTGGCGTGTGTAAACCACTTTTCTGAAAGTAGATTATAGGTTTCAATAGCCGCTTCGATGTCATCCATATGAATACCTACCGCCACTCTCATGAGCATGTGTTGTGGTCTTTCCACGATTTTTCCATCTACCTTCATCAGATAGGATCGCTCCAGGGTTTTGAAGCCAAAGTAGTCATAACTAAAGTCGCGATCATAAATGATTGAAGAATCAAGCAGCGCAGCATTCTTTTTAATAATACCGTAGGCTTCTTTCGAGATTAAAGGTGCATTTTCACCGGTCTTTGGATCTACATACGTATAGATCCGTTTCATGGTATTTGAAAATGACTTGCTGGTGACTTTATGTAAGTTGGAAATTGCGATTCTAGCGGCAAGCTTGGCAAAGTCAGGATGCTTCACCGTCATAGAAGCAGCGGTTTCAGCGGCGAGATTATCGAGTTCTACCGTAGTTACACCATCGTAAATACCATTTATAACTTTTTTGGCGATATCTAAAGGTTCAATATAATTAAGATCGAGCCCATAGCATAGCTTTTCAACTCGCGCAGTGACCTTATCAAACTTAACAGACTCCCGCCTGCCGTCTCTTTTAACTACTAACATGGTTCATTGGGGGTTTGGAGATTAAAAAAGTTTAAAAAATTAAAAATCCTCGTCAAGGGAGAATCTAGGCGCATCTTCGGCCCCTTTCATGACACCAGCTTTCTGGTAATCACCGACTCTTTTTTCGAAGAAATTAGTTTTACCCTGTAAGGAGATCATTTCCATGAAATCAAAAGGGTTAGTTGCCCCGTAAACTTTCTGGCCAACCAACTCAAACAATAATCTATCAGCCACAAATTCTATGTACTGACACATTAAGTCGGCATTCATACCTATTAAATTGACCGGTAGGGCAGAGGTAACAAATTCTTTCTCAATTTCTACAGCATCTTTAATGATGCCTATTACTGTTTCTTCAGGTAACTTATTTTCTACATGATTATTATAAAGAAGGCATGCAAAATCGCAGTGAAGCCCTTCGTCCCTGGATATTAACTCATTGGAAAAGGTCAAGCCAGGCATCAGTCCACGTTTCTTCATCCAAAATATAGAGCAGAAGCTACCGGAGAAGAAAATACCTTCAACCGCGGCAAAGGCAATTAACCTTTCCTGGAAGTTGCCTTCATCTATCCATCGAAGTGCCCAATCGGCTTTCTTTTTAACACAATCCATAGTTTCTATCGCATTAAAAAGTTTATCCTTTTCTACGGGATCTTTCACGTAGGTATCTATCAGTAAGGAATAGGTTTCCGAATGGATATTTTCAATGGCAATTTGGAAGCCGTAAAAGAACTTAGCTTCTGTATATTGTACTTCGGCCACGAAGTGTTCGGCTAAATTTTCGTTAACTATACCGTCGCTGGCAGCGAAGAAAGCCAACACATGCGAAATAAAATGACGTTCCCCGTCATTCAAATTTGCCCAATCCCTCAAATCCTGACTTAGATCTATTTCTTCCGCCGTCCAGAAACTGGCCTCTGCCTTTTTATAATATTCCCATATATCATCATGCTGAATAGGGAATAAAACAAAACGATTTGCATTCTCTTGTAGAATTTTTTCTTGTGCAGTGGCTATTTCACTCATCTCTCTCGGTTTTTAATTTAAATATTTGAACAATTTGGTTGGCATCCGAATGATTTTCCTGTGAAAAGTTACGAGGAAGCAACTTAGGTAAACCAAGAAATCATTGAGGCCAATAGGTCATACAAATATTGACAATGGACATTTAAAAACAAAGCAGCGAATTTATTGATTTGGCAAATGCTAAATTTTGTTTAAATCGCTGTAAATCAGATATTTATAATCAGTAATTAAATTAGAACTTACCCCATTTTAGGTTCTGTTGAGGCACAAAAAAAAGTTGAAAAGTTTTCCACAAAACCAAGCAATATTCACATTGTTTTGTGCATAAAATAGGCCAGATATCTTACATCAAGTCAAGCGCGTTTGAGAAGTTTTGTTTTGAGCCCATCAGGTATGTAATCGATTTGTGGATTGCCATTTGATAGGAACCAATCGGACGGCCCGTAATACGTGGTGTTGGAAAGAGGGTCTATGAATTTTGAATACCGTTTCTGCCGAACCCAGTTGGATAAAGCCGCTGAAATTGAACTTCGAGCCTTGGTTTTATTGAGGTCGGGTTCTGATTCAAGTATACACTCGACGATATCGCCCGCGGTGACTATGTGGTTGATTTGTTGCTGGAAAAAGTTGATTTTCTTAGTCCAGGGCCACTCTTCGCTATATCCTTCAAAGTTCAAAACTTGTGAGCGTAATTCATCTGCTTCGTTAAAAATAGGAATGCTGGTCAGGTTTCTAATATGATTATCAATTTCAGCTATTTCATCTTTGAATGAGCGGATCTTCTGCTCCAGCACCTGCTTGCGTTCTGCAAGAGCTTTTAAATACAAATCAGCGTATTTTTCAGGGACGTTTATCTTCATAATAGCCTTTACGGTTTAATAGAGTGGTTTGTATTCACTTTGAATCTGTGTCAAGCAAGTAAAGCAAAAAAATCAAGCAGTTCAAGCGAAAAATGAATTTTGCTTGCTATATGAGAGCGATTAACTTATCATGGATTAAATTTGAATTTGAATTTGCTAAAATTTTCAAAAGAACTACCTTTGCAAACCATTTAAGAAAACGTTTTTTAAAAATGTACGCAATTGTTAATATAGCCGGTAAGCAGTTCAAAGTAACGCAAGATCAATTCGTATACGCTCCTAAGCTGGAGGGCGAAGAAGGCGCTTCCGTAGAGTTCAATGAAGTACTTCTTTTAGATAATGAAGGAAAAGTTGACGTGGGTGCTCCCGTGATCAAGGGAGCTAAAGTATCAGGAAAAATTCTAGGGCACGTAAAGGGAGACAAAGTAATCGTGTTCAAGAAGAAAAGAAGAAAAGGATATAAGGTGAAAAATGGCCATCGTCAGGATTTCACCAAGGTATTAATAGAAGGTATTTCTAAATAGAATAGAACATGGCACATAAAAAAGGAGCAGGTAGTTCTAAAAACGGAAGAGAGTCAGAAAGTAAACGACTTGGCGTTAAAATATACGGGGGACAGGAAGCGATAGCCGGTAACATCATTGTGCGTCAGCGTGGAACCAAACACCATCCTGGGCTTAACGTCGGAATGGGTAAGGATCATACCCTGTTTGCCTTGAAGAACGGTGTTGTATCTTTTAAGAAAGGTAAAAACAATAGGTCCTACGTTTCTGTAGAAGAGACAACTCAAGCGTAAGATAAAAATAACATGAAGTTGCAAAGCACGACCAGGTAGGTCGTGCTTTTTTGTGTGCGCCCGGCATGGGCGATAACTATAGGGTGCAAGTCCCGAACACGCTTGGCAGCAGGAAGTGTTAGCTGAAGGCAAGGTTGTCCATCACGAGATGGAATCTGAAGGAAGCCGTAGGCAAATTCCCGGCCTGACCCCGTATCGAGTACGGGGCAGGCTGAACAGAAACTGCACATAAGGCCTAAAAGGGATGGGTAAGTTTGCATAACAAAGCGAAGCCCAATACTGTCCAGAACCCTTGAGGTAGATGCAGCAGGTAGATGGGATGAAAGTTATCGTTCTTACCCGGGGAAGTCTCACGAGATAACCAAGGGCCGAACCTTAAGAAGTGAGTAGTCAAAGAATGTTACATAATGAAGGGGAGAAAGCAGAAAATATCGCTAGATACCTATCTGCAAAATAAAAGGGCGGAACCCGAAGACTATGCAGGAGTGCAGACTTTCATGTGGATAACTGAAAACAACCTCACAATTGTAAAGTACTTGGACTTTTAGGGTAGTTTCTCAAGTTAGGCACATGGGTAAAGGCGAATACAATCCGCAGCCTTAAAGGAGAGCCTACAAGGCAGAGTGATATCACCATTATTGGCCAATATAAACCTGAATAATTTGGATCTGTAAATGAGAGGCCTCGGGATAAGGACGGTGCGTTATGCAGATGGCAGTGCGCCAAGAATGCGGGATTTGTCTTATATGTCACGTTAAGCAATATTTGACGAGAAATGAGGGAAGGCCCCTCGTAGCCGATTTGATCGAGTTGGTAATTAGGATCTTCAGATTAAGGCTGGTGGCACAAGTCTAGAAGCCCACAGGCTCGCCAATCGATGAATCTGAAATGGTTTTATCAAATAGGAACATGTTGATCAATTATCAAAGTTTCAAAAGTAAATGAAACTGTCGGGTACAAGAGTACGGAGGGTGACGTATAAAGGAAATTCCTCTATGTAGGCGATTCATTCATTTTACGTGTAAAAATCTCTTTCAATTTACCGTTTAATGGGTTTATTGGTTTTATCAATTAATATAAAGTTCTGAAAAAATTTACTTTTAAAAAATATAATGTGGTTTTTTAACCATATTATATGCTATATAAACACAAAATGAATAAAATAACAACTTTTATTTTGATCAATAAAAGTATGCCGTAAATTAGGTAGTAGTAGTCAATAATTATTTAACCTAATCAAAACTGTATGAAAAAGTTTTTACTAAGCTTTATTGCGTTAGTCTTTGCATTCTTGCAAGTATCTGCGCAAGAAAGAACGGTTTCTGGTAAAGTAATATCCATAGAAGATGGATCAGCCTTACCAGGTGTCAACGTGATTGTCAAAGGAACAACCAATGGTTCCGTTACTGATATTGATGGGAACTACCGTATAAGTGTTCCTGCTGAGGGTGGCATTTTGGTTTTTTCTTTTATTGGTTTAGCCACGGAAGAGGTCGAAATAGGTGCCCGATCTGTGCTTGATCTTCAAATGTCACCGGATGTTCAACAACTTAGTGAAGTCATCGTTACTGCGGTAGGAATAGAGCAGAATAAGAGGGCTCTGGGCTATTCTGTTCAAAATGTTGCAGGTGACGATGTGATAAGGTCAGGCGAAACTAACATTGTTAATGCTCTAAATTCTAAAGCTGCGGGTGTTACGGTAGTTAGCTCAGCCGGTTCTCCCGGTGCTTCCGCAAATATCAGAATTAGAGGTAATACCTCAATCAACGGAAGTAATTCGCCATTATTCGTAATTGACGGCGTTCCTATTGACAATTCAGATCCTGGCAACGGTGTGGGAGGCGTTGATCGCTCTAATAGGGCTATAGACCTGAATCCCAATGACGTAGAATCTTTAACGGTTCTCAAGGGTCCTGCGGCGACTGCTCTTTACGGTATACGCGCAGCAAACGGTGCAATAATAATCACTACTAAAAAAGGAACGAACAGTAGTAAGCCTACTGTAAATATTTCAGCTGGAGTCACTTTTGACAGAATAAATAAAATACATGATTTCCAGAATGAATATGCTCAAGGAGCTGGAGGTAATTATCGAGGTCCTGAGAACGGAACAGGCAGTAGTTGGGGCCCGCTAGTTTCTTCTTTGGAATACGCTACTGATCCCGATGCTGCAAATGCACCAAGTTCAGATGTTTTTTTCAATGGTCAATATGCTTTTGATAGGAACGGTTATTTGGTACCGTCAGGAACAGGTAATGGAACTCCAGCAAATACTTACGATAAAGAAGACTTTTTTGTAACCGGAGTAACTCAAGATTACAATATATCAGTAAGTGGTGGAGGTGAAAATGTAAACTATTTTATTTCAGCTGGTAATTATGATCAGAGTGGTATTGTTCCAAATGCAGAATGGAAAAGACGAAGTTTTAGATCTAATATTAATGCTCAATTGACGGAGCGACTTTCGGCAGGGATCTCAGCTTATTATGCGAATTCTGGGGGGCAAAGAATTCAGAGAGGCTCTAATATTTCAGGTATTGGGATCGGTTTGTACAGAACAGCTCCTACGTTTGATAATACTAATGGCTTGGATAGCAAAGATGCGGCAGATGATCCAAGTTCTTACATTTTACCAGATGGTAGTCAAAGAGCATACCGCTACAACATAAATACCAATCGGGCAATTTACGATAACCCATATTGGATTGTAAATAATATTCCCTTTTTTGACAACGTTGATAGGCTCACAGGATATATTACTACAGCCTATGATATTACTGATTGGATGAAGGTTAGCTATAAGTTGGGATTAGATTACTTTAGCGAAGAAAATTTAAACGCCTTTGATATTGGTACTGCGAGTACTCCGGCAGGATCCGTTATACAAACTAATAGAGTTAATACGGATATCAATTCAGATTTACTGTTACTGATTAGTAAAGATATTAATGAAGATTTAAATATTTCAGCGACTTTAGGTCACAATTATTATTCTTCTGAAAGAACAATAAACACTGCAACTGGTAATACCCTGGGAGCGCAAGGGTTTTATCATATATCCAATGCTACTGATATTCAAGCTACTCAAAATATTCTAGAAAGGGAACTTTATGGAGTTTTTGGCGAGTTTCGTTTCGACTACAAGAATATGGTATTTTTAAACATCTCTGGTCGAAATGATTGGTCATCACTATTACCGGAGGATAATAACAGCTTTTTTTATCCAGCAGTAAGTGCTGGTGTTGATATTACAGAGGTGCTTGGACAAAGCAACAATCCAACAATACCATATGCAAAATTAAGAGCCTCCTGGGGGCAAGTCGGTAGCGATGCACCTTTTTTCTATGCAACTTCTAGCGTTTACGTCAGTGCGGTATCTGGTGGTGATGGATTTACAGATGGCATCACGTTCCCCGCCTTTGGCGTAAATGCATTTGAAAGAGACTTTACTTTGGGTAATCCCAACCTTGAACCTGAAACTACCACAACTATAGAATTAGGAGCAGATCTAAAATTTTTGAATGGCAGAGTAGGACTTGATTTGACTTGGTATAAAAAGAATTCTGAAGATCAAATTCTTGCAGTGGATGTTGCTCCTACCACTGGAGTAGGCAGTATTATTCGTAATGGAGGAGAAATAGAAAATACAGGTATAGAGATACTATTGACAGGAACACCTGTTACGGTGGGTGATTTTTCCTGGGATGTCGGTATTAACTTTACCCATTTCGAATCAGATGTCGTAGACTTACCAGATGATATTGGTGAGGCAGGTATTTTTCTTGCAGGATTTACTTCTACCTCATCTAGAGTTATTGAGGGACAGCCTTATGGAGCTTTGTTTGGAAACAGGTTTGCAAGAAATGAGGAAGGTAGATTAATCATAGGATCTAATGGATGGCCACTTCAGGATCCAACAGATGGTGTTATTGGTGATCCTACTCCTGATTGGCTTGCAGGTATTAGTAATACTTGGAGTTATAAGGGTTTTAGCCTAACTGCCTTATTGGATATTAGAAGTGGTGGAGATATCTGGAATGGATCAAAAGGCGTTTTGAACTTTTTTGGAGTGACCCAGGAAACCGCTGATCAAAGAACCATTACCGGGTATGTATTTGATGGAGTTAAGGCAGACAGTGAAGGTAATGCAACCGAAGCCGAAAATAATATTCCGGTTGATTTCGGCTTAGGTGGTGATAGATGGACTCGATATGCTTTTGGAGGTTTATCTGAAGAGTCCATTGAAGATGGTTCATGGGTTCGCTTGAGAGAAGTTACTCTTTCATACAACTTACCAAGTAAATTATTTCAAGGTAACTTTATTTCAGGTGGATCAATTTCATTAACTGGTAGAAATTTATTTCTCATCACTGAATATACTGGAATAGATCCCGAAGTAAATTTAACAGGAGCATCCAATGGTTATGGATTGGAATATTTTGGTTTGCCCAACACTAGAAGTTATGGGGTCAGAGTTAATTTGTCATTCTAGTCCAAATAGAAAATAATCATGAAAAAAAGTATATTATTAGTAATTGTGGTCATATGTACAATGGTCTCATGTGATTTTGGTGATACTAATGTAGATCCAAATAATCTTTCCGAAGCTAGTGTTTCGTTGAAGGATATTTTACCAGCAATGCAATCTCAGAGTATGTATAATATCGGTGCTCTGGGAGGGAGAATGCCAGGTATTCTAACTCAACATTTCTTTGGTTTTGATGCTCAACAGGTTCCTTACAGTACCTATAGCATTAACGAATCTGATCTAAATAACCTTTGGGTTACGGGATTATATGTGGGTTCCATGAAAGATGCTGATGTGCTAGTAGATTTAGCAACTGCGCAGGAGCAACCTCAATATGTTGGAATAGCAAAAATCTTTTTGGCCCAAAATTTAGGATTAGCTACCCAATTCTGGGGTGACGTTCCCTTTTCTCAGGCCTTTGATGGTAATGAATTTCCCAAAGCTGTGTTTGATACGCAGGAAGAGGTTTATGCTTCTATCCAAAGATTATTGGATGAGGCGATAACTGCGCTGTCAGAGCCAGTGCCTGCTTCTGGTTTTGTAGGTTCTGATGACTTGATTTACGGTGGTGATAATGCTGCTTGGATTCGAACGGCTCGTTCCTTAAAAGCACGATATCATATTCAATTATCACAACAAGACGCTAATGCGGCAAGTTCAGCGTTAGCTGCTATTAGTAGCGGTGCAATTACCAGTGTTGCTGAAGAACCTATGTTTGTTTTTGATGCAGCTGTTACTGGTGCTAATCCGTATGCACAATTTGGAGAACAAAGACCTAAAACTTTGGTTGTTGCCAATGAATTTGCCGATCTCATGATGTCCAAGAGTGACCCCAGGATGGGCTTATACATGGCGCAGGATGGCGATGAGTGGTTATTCTTTGCAGGACAGACTTCTGATCTTTTTTGGTCTCAAAATGAATCTCCTTTACCAATTATTTCTTTTACAGAGATAAAGTTTATTGAGGCAGAAGCTGAATTAATTTCAGGTAATGTTGCCGAGGCCGAGTCCGCTCTACAAGCTGCTGTCGAAGCCAGTATGGATCAATTAGGTGTAAGTGACGCTGAGAGTCAGGACTACATCGATACGTATGGTAATTTTGGCACAGCGTCTACTTTTGAACAGAGATTAGAGAGAATCATTGATGAAAAGTATGTTGCATTGTATTCTCAGGCTGAACCAGAAATCTGGTCGGACTTTAGAAGAACAGGATACCCTGCATTAACGGCTAGAGCTGGAGGCTCGAATGGTAATAATCCTAGTGGAATAATTCCTGAAAGGTTTATTTATCCAATTGATGAGCGTGTCACAAATACCGACAATCTGAATACTGCGATAGAACGTCAGGGCGGCGGACTTATGGATGATAATCTTTGGGCATTTCCAAACTAAAAACAAGAAAGATGAGAAGAATATTTAATTATAATCTTACCTTATTATCTACCTTATTTTTTATAATAAGTTGTGGAGAGGAACCGTATAACTTAAACGATGGGGGTGAGGCTCTAGCAAATTTGACAGCGCCTTCCGATCGTACATTTCTATTTGATGAGACCTCCTCAATTGAGATTGGACCTATAGAGACAGTCGTTAATCCAGGAATAACTATAACCTCTGTCGTAGTTAAGAAGCAATTGGTCACCGTTGATGGTAATTCTGATATAGTTTCTTACAACATTACGGGTGATAGCTTTTCTCAAACTGAAGCCGAATTATTTGCAGATGTTCCTGTAAATGGAGAGGTTCTAGATGAAAGCAATCTAGCCCCTGGGGACTCGTGGGAATTTGTTTATGAAATTGTATTGGGAGACGGAAGAACATTGGAGCCAAGCGCTAATACTACAGTTCTCTTTACCTGTGTTTCTGATATTGCTGGTACATATACCACAATTACAGATGGAGGTCAAGGTGACGGTGCCGGAGGTACAGAAGACCCTTTTAGCGACTTGGAATATGAAGTTATTATTACGGAAGTTTCACCTGGTAAATACGAATTCAGTGATGTGACTGGAGGATTGTATACTGAAATTTATGGGGCTTCGGATAATCCGGTGGAAATTACCGATGTCTGTGATCAACTGATTTTAGACAGTCAACCCGATGTGGTTTATGGTGGTGATGAATTTAATGGAACCGGGACTGTGAATTCAGATGGGAGCTTAACTGTTTCATGGTCAAATAATTGGGGTGATAATGGCGTGACAGTGTTTACTCCAATATAATTAATTATTTGAGGTTAATCAAAGGTCGTTTGCACGGGTGTGAAAACGGCCTTTTTTATGTTGATCAAATGTAATTTAATTATATTAAGGTAAGTCTTAATTATTTAAATATTAATGAGTAAGGAACTTTTTAGGGTTTTTAAAACAAAAGTTTTCCGAGAAGCCACGTTAAACATATCCAATGAAAAATTTATTGCCATAAGCAGAATTTTTGGCAAACTGCTGCCCAGGGAGAGATCCCTTCCTTTTCACTAACAGAACTGGTTTATCCTTCAAAAGATCTCTAAAGCAAACGGGTGTGCCTTGATAGTTTTTTCATTTCCATCACCTACTCTATGTTTTAAATAGCGACTTGACAAAAGCAATAGCGAACGTGTGCCCCAAAGTGTTCAAACGACCCAAACGGATGGTCGCAGACCGTTTTATTAAAATGCAGCGCATAAGGCATGAAATGGGTTCGGGTATTGTCAGTATACGGGTCCACGTTTCGGTTGCCCGGTAATCATTTTTCACTTGGAAAGCTATTCAGCTTTTATTGTTTTGGTCCCAAATCTGATGTAAGACATATGATGGATGAACTGGGTATCGTAAACCTAGAATGTATTAAATGGATCGGTGCTTGATGCGGCCATGGTCAATTACACGACCTCCGAATCCATACTATGCGACAGGCCTATGCCTTTACCAAAAAGTGGGTTAATAGGCATCATTCCTCATTCGAGCGGATGTTCCTGCTTCATACCAAGAGGGCGAATGTTGTTTTTTGTATTAAAGCTAACTGGTGGAATTGTGTTAACATGTTCATTCGAAGTAGCCTGCAGGTGTTAGCCTTTGTTTGCAGGTCAAATCCAAATACCTTTTGTCTAAATATCTCCTCTTGTTGCCATCATAAAAGTGCGACTAATAAAAAAAACCGCAAAGGAGAAGCTAAGACTTTTTGTTCCTCGCTTAGCGATCAGGACATATACGCCCGTAAATCGCTTTTGAACCTATTTATAAGCAATGGGGCATTGAGGAAGCTTACAAACTGATCAAATGCCGCTGGGAGGTTGCTGATTTCTTAAGGTTATCGGCCTGGGTCATCCAGCAGGACTTCTACGCCAAGTCTCAGTTCATTACACTCTGCATACCCTATACTTTAGCATCAAGCCGAAGCGTTTCAAGAGGCAGCCCATAAAGCTGGCCAAAGAAAAACGTGTACCGATCATTAATTGCATGCCCTGCATCACCTCAAATCTATTTTGGCCAAAACCACTCTCAGTATCGAAAAACTTCACTTCTGTCTCAGTGAATTCTAGTGAAAAATAAATCACTATTTGGAATATTCCAGAAAAAATTAGTCTCAACCTCGAGAAATGAAACCTCTTGTTAAATACGCAATGGCTTATAAATCCGTTTGACCACTTCTATTTATAGCATTAATAGGCAAACATCTAATTTCTAGATGCCAGTCACTTAGAAAGATATTCAAAAATATTTTTCAAACTTTTCGCATCTTTCGGTTTATACAGGTTTGTAGAAAAGTATTGATCTAATAAAGCCTGGTCTTTTTCATCGAATAATTTGACAAAATCCCTTTTTTTCCTGGGTATCTCTAAGTGTTTGTTATCCGGGCAGGAAAAATGATAATTGACCTTTTTAACATGCTTATCTTGCTTATCACCAAGATCTAAAGCCTGATTATATTTAGCTTTAATTACTTTTATAGAATGGTTAGCGTATAATGAATACTGTTTGCCAGCATATATTTTTTCAATATGCGAACCGTAAGATGTTTTTTCGAAGTAATAACTTTTCAAAGGCGATTTTATAGAAAAATTCTTAACAAAGATTGAACTGATAACTATATCTCCGGTGTCTGTCTTCACTATTATCTGTTTTGAAAGAAGATCATAATTGATCTGAATTTCTGATATTATGTGCCCATTTAGGAGTTGCATTTCCCCATTTTGGAAGTGATCCAAAAGTAAAGTTTTGCCATGGGGCTGATCTGGAACAGGTGCGAATATTTGCTCAACTCGATCACCGTTATTCGCAAATATTTGTAAAGCTCCATCCCTTATTTGAACTTGTGACTCTGAGTCATTTAAAATGATAAAACTGAAAAAAGTAAGCGCAAAAAATTTTCGCATAGCATAATAAAGTTAGGAGAAATTGATGAAAAATGTCGATAAGAATATTTTTGATTTTTCAGACATCAAACAGTAAAAATCACACTTTCCGAGAAGATGACTTTGATCACCCCCTAAAAGGGGTCTTTGTAGAACTCTAGAAATCAAATTCTTGCTGTTGGTTCTCAGCTTTCTTCTCTTCTTTTTCTTGGTACTTGACATACCTTCTGATCATTTCTTCGTCTAAACCTACTGTATTCACAAAATAGCCCCGCGCACAAAAATGATTCCCACAGTAAGGCTTTTTCTTCAAGTTTGGATAACTCCTGAACAATTTTATCGCTATTTTACCATTTAAGATACCCACCAATTGAGATATGGAAACCTTTGCAGGAACTGAAACCAACAAATAAATATGATCTTCTTGGATACTCAGTTCATCAACCTTGTAACTTTTCCAGTCTCAAAGTCTACGTATATTTTCCTCTACTAACTCCTTTATGGCACCCTTGAGTATGCGAAATCTATATTTGGGTACCCATACAATGTGGTGGTCACATTTGTATACTACATGACTCGGTTTTCTATAGTTGGCCATAGCCCAAATATAGGCATAGCCCGTAAGTACACGACCACCTGCTTAGCAGGTGGATTTCTAAATAGAATTAAATCAAATTGTTCAGTATGTTTTTTTGTAATCTAAAGACATAAATCCTATCCTACTATGCTAATTCAAAGGATCTGGGGGTACGATCCCTAAGCCATTTCTACCCGTAACACTCATCCGGCCGTCCTTAATTTCGAAACCTGATTTTACCACATCTTCTACTAAATCAAGGCTACCGTCCAAGTCCAAATATTTTGTAGTTGGAAAACTCAAAGCAGTATGGAGGGCGGCCGTAATACTGATGGAACTTTCATCGTTACAGCCCCACATCAGATCAATATCGGCCGCTTGTGCTATTGTGGCAATTCTTCTCGCTGGAAATATTCCACCCGACTTCATCAACTTGATATTATAAATATGGCTGGCGCGCGACCCGGAAGCGAGTGTAAATGCGTCTGAAGGGTTTATAAGGCTTTCGTCTGCTGCAATTAATTCTTTTATTTCGTTTGGGAGTTCTTTTAATTCTTTGACA
>JBCCIX010000064.1:0-13354 GCA_039028075.1 Bacteroidota bacterium
AGGTGCGGTTGACTCGCGCACAGAGAATATTCCCAAGTACGGTAGAAAAACCAGTGGGAGCAGCGCAGTAACCGGTATAGGTGCAGCTTCCGTTACCCACCAAATTATCATCCAAGCGGCCAAAGCCAGCACTTTGCCAATCTCATGATCACCGAATAAAACCAATAGCACACCGAAAACGGTCGGGCCAAGTATAAACCCAATGATTTTTGCAGATTGAAAGGACTTTGGCATATCAGCAATTAAGACGGTAACGCGAGAAAAAACCCTGCCAGTGAAATATAACCTATAATTAAAACGGCGTAGTGTAGCTTCTTGGCTTGGTCAAGATAGGCGGCCAAAAGCGCTAATATAACCCCGGCAAAACGTATCAAGTTTTGGACCAGTACATTTCCTATATCGGGGTAGATAAAAGAACTCACTATGGTAGATATAAAATAGATCGACAGCAGGGCAAAGAACCACCGTGAACTGCGATAAAAGTGGTCTTTCATATTTAATTTTAGGTTAGACTTTAAGTCCGGGAATAGGACCACGCTGATCAGGTGAAATATAAAAATGGGAAGAAGCGCATACAAGAAGTAATAAATGTTATGCGTGAGAACTTCCGTTCTCGGCCAAATTCCCCACCAGTTTTGAATGAAAACCAAAAACGCGAATATAGTCCACATCAGATGTTGCCAGTAAATACGAATCATAGCTCTATTACGAATCATAGCGCCCCAACCCATAAAATACTCGGCTCCCACATAACCGAATATAATGGCGATGAATATGGTCAAGTATTCTGTATGTGTGAATCCATTTATGACTTCGGGCATATCCATGTTAAAAAAACATGATTTGGTCTTTATTCATGAGAAAAATTATAGGCTTTACGGGCTTTCAATCCCTATAAGTTCCCTGGCGTTGTCGAAAGCTACGGCAGATGGTTGATCACCTCCGATCATTTTGGCGATTTGCTCGATACGCTCTTCTTTACTTAGCGCTTTAATCTTACTGATAGCACGTTCCTCCGTAGTATCTTTAAATACAAAGTAATGCTGGTCGCCTTTAGCTGCTACTTGCGGTAAATGACTAATGGTTATCAATTGATGATTTTCAGCCATCTGTTTCATCATGCTTCCTAGTTTGAGCGCAATCTCACCAGAGACCCCACTATCAATTTCATCAAAAATGATGGTGGGTAGCGCAATTTTTTTCGCTAAAATAAATTTCACGCAGAACATAAGCCTTGAAAACTCTCCTCCAGAGGCTACTTTGGATATTTCTTGAGGTGAAATGCCTTTGTTCGCGCTGAACAATAGATTGATATCATCGATGCCGTATGGTCCGAGTTCTTTCGTTGTTCTTTCTATTTTGATGCTTGCTTCGGGAATGCCAACACGAGTTAAAAGTTCTTTCAACTGCTTTTCCAACGGGGAAAAAGAGACTTGGCGCTTTTTACTCAGAAGCTGAGCTTCTTTGAGCGCTTGCTTTTGAATTTGTTCCACCTTCGTCTGTGCCTTTTCAATTTCTGTATCCATGTTTTGAAAACGGCTTACTTTTTGACTTAAGTTTTCCTGTATTTCTAGTAGTTCTAGAACCGAGGCTACTTTGTGCTTCTGTAATAGGTTGTAAATCAATGTCAGTCGCTCTTGAGTCTGGGCGGTTTGTTCGGGATCAAACTCTATGGCCTCTTCTTCTTTTTCTATTTCCGAGATAATATCTGATAACTCTAGATATGTACTATTTAGCCGGTCATGAAGCTTTTGGTAATTCTCGGAGTAGCTGGCCAGTTGACGGAGCAGAGCTAAAGAGTCGTAGAGGCCGTTTGAAGCCCCTAATTCATCCCGTAAAAGCGCCTCAAGCACCGCATTGAACTTATGCTTAATGTCCTCGGCATTTTCCATCACTTTCACTTTTTCCTCAAGCTCTTCTTGCTCTTGTTGGTTGAGATTGGCTGAAACCAATTCATCCAGTAAAAAACGCTCATAATCGGCATCTTTATTACTTTCAGCAGATTCGGACCGCAGTTTTGCAAGGTGTTCTTCAGCCTTCTTTAGTTGTGAATAGGTGTGGTTATAAAGATGCCTATCGGATGTGCTCTCAGCAAAGGCATCTATAAAACTAATCTGGTAGGTGCGTTTAGCCAGGTCGAGGGTTTGGTGTTGTGAATGGACATCCATCAGTCTTAGACCTACTCTCTTTAAAGTATCCAAGGTAACCGGTGTATCATTGATAAACGCTCTTGACTTTCCGCTTGGACTTATTTCTCTTCTTATGATCGAAGTATCTTCATAATCAAGGTCTTCTCGCTCAAATAATTTTTGTATTCCGTAGGGAGCCAGATCAAAATGACCCTCAACTACGCATTTCGAGTTGTGATCGAATAACGATTTAGTATCAGCACGGTTACCAAGTAGTAACCCTACTGCGCCGAGCATAATAGATTTTCCAGCACCTGTCTCGCCTGTAATCATATTCAGGTTTGCCGATGGAGAGATCTCCAATGCCTTAATTAAGGCATAATTTTTAATAAGAAGATGTTTGAGCATCTATGCCGGAACGTCTACAATAATTTCTGATACCTCTGCAATTTGAAGTTTGTTTTTCGTCAATCGCATGTCGGAATACTCGATTATTTCCGCGTCTGAAGCCTCGATCTTAACAAAAAACACCTCTCCGGTTTGCATTACAATATTAGCGTATTTACCATAAATCTCTGGGAGCTTTTCCTTGATAATAGCAGGGGTATTTAGTCGAATTTGTCTTGATGCCAAGGGCTAGCTTCCTTTGATAATTTTCTCATAGCTACTACTATTGGCCGGGTCAATAGCAACTAAGATGTCATAGGCCTCTCTTCTGACCTGAAGGTTTCCTTCGGAAAAAATATTGATGAGCTCATCTGATTTAGCATCTAAGAAGGAAATGACCAAAATAGAATTAGGATAGATATTTCTAACTTTTCTAAACTCTCTTAAAACCTCTACAATGAGTTTTCTACTGTTTTCTGGATCATCATTAAAGGTATCCAGCGCCAAACGATGGTATTTGTACAAACCCCTTCTTAACTCTACCATTTGGGTGTTAGTTAGGTTTTCCGATAGCCAATACCGATTTCTCGTGCTTCCCAGCGCGTTCCATCCCGGTCGGTTGGCCTGCTGGGCATTGTTCACTACATCCAAGGCTTTTTCGAAGTATAGTGAACCTCCCAGCTCACTGAATGAATCATAATCCAAACCTAGCATTACATACGTGTAGAATGCTAAAATAGAAGTGAGATTAGATTGGAATGTATTATCGTTGTATTGTAAGGGCTGCGCTTCAATGTACTCAAACTGCCAGTCACGGTCAGCAAAATTCAGTAAAATTGATTCATAGTCTGAACCGTAAATGGGTCTGGCCGACTGGATTTGAACATTAGCTTGGAAATTACCAATACTGGTCTGTGTATTTTCAAGGGTAATGATCATATTACACTTGATCTTTTCAAAATTTTGGTAATTATCCTCCGTCCACTCCTGATCGTTAATAAATTGGGTAAACGCATTTTCCATGTCCGTAAAAACACTCCGTTCAGACGTTTGTACCTGATCTGAATTTACCGTTACCCTACAATTAAATTCCTGCGCTTTTAGCGATGTGCAGACGATAATAAGTAAGCTAAAGTTAAGAATGTATTTTTTTGATGATTGCATCTACGATGTCTTTGGCTACTTCTTTCTTGCTTTTTAACTGAAAATCCTGCTGATTATTTTCTTTATCGAGGATAGAAATTTTGTTGGTGTCATATCCGAAACCAGCTCCGTTATGATTTAGTGAATTAAGTACAATGAGGTCAAAATTCTTCGTCTTAATCTTTTTTTTGGCATTTTCAATTTCGTCTTCGGTTTCGAGCGCAAAGCCAACTATAAGTTGCTCCTCGGTTTTTTTAGCACCTAATTCAGCGGCGATATCCCTAGTCTTGATGAGCTCAAATTTTAAGGAGTCGGCTTGCTTTTTAATCTTTTGAGCTGCAATCGTAGCCGGCTTGTAATCAGCCACAGCAGCCGCTAACACACTTACGTTAGTGCTCTCAAATTGATTCATACAAGCCTTGTACATCTCTTCCGCTGAATTTACCTTTTCAAGCACGATGTTTGGGTGGCTCACCTTTTCTGCGGAGGGCCCACTAACGAGATGAACTTGGGCTCCGTTTCTTGCTGCCTCTTCGGCAATGGCATACCCCATTTTACCGCTGCTGTTATTTCCAATAAACCGTACCGGATCAATGGCTTCATGGGTAGGCCCAGCTGTAATTAAGATTTTTTTTCCACTCAAAGGAGCGGACTTCCTGAAATTTTCCCCTACTACTTCCACAATATGCTCCGGCTCTGCAAGCCTACCTTCCCCAATGATTCCACTAGCCAATTCTCCGTATTCGGCCTTAATAATATGATTACCAAATGATTCCAGAGTAGTTAGGTTATTGCTAGTGGCGGGGTGAATATACATGTCCAGATCCATAGCCGGCGCAACCCAAACGGGACATTTAGCCGATAGGTAGGTGGCGAGAAGCAAATTGTCACATTGTCCGTGCGCCATCTTGGAAATAGTGTTAGCGCTTGCCGGAGCAATTAGCAGCAGATCAGCCCAAAGCCCTAATTCTACATGATTATTCCAAGTGCCGGTGTTATCCTTTACAAACTCCTTTAATACCGGATTTTTAGATAAGGTAGCTAAGGTGAGCGGTGTTATAAATTCAAAAGCAGAGGCCGTCATTATAATCTGAACCTCTGCTCCCGCTTTTATCAACAATCGTGTAAGGTGTGCCGCTTTATAAGCTGCAATGCTTCCGCATACTCCTAATACTATTCTCTTTCCCTGGAGCACGCTTTAACCCTACAACTCTAACTTGTCTTGCTCATCTATCTCACGTTCACGATACATCACCTTGCCCTCTTGAAATTCCTCAATAGCGATATTTGTTGACTTGGGTAGTCTTTCGTAAAATTTTGAAATCTCAATCTGCTCTCTGTTTTCAAAGATCTCCTCTAAATTATCGACGGTAGAGGCGAATTCTGCCAGTTTGGAGTTCAACTCTTCCTTCACATTTACTGCAACTTGTCTTGCCCGCTTAGATATGATAGCAACGGATTCGTACACGTTGCCAGTATCCTTGGATAACTCATCCATATCTCTTGTTTCTATTGATGCTTGAGCCATAATTTTTATTTTTTTGCTAATTCATTAATTCTACTCAAGCTGGTACCATATTTTTTTTCAGCTTGAGTTAAATACCGACTCTCCGGATATTTATCCAAAAATTCGATGTAAAATTCCTTTGCGGTTTTAAATCGCTCCAGTTGCTTGGAGCGAATACTTTTTTCCGCCCAACTATACTGCGCCATAAATTTCAAAAAGTTGATTTCTTCGTTATACTGGGAGTCAGGGTAATCGCGATTGAAACTCTTAAACGCGATTACTGCGGCATCGTAACGTTCAAGTTTGTAATACTGCTTGGCATTTTCATATCCCTTCTTTTCCAATTTTTGCTGAATATCATCAATCACCCGCGTGGCATCGTCTCTAAATTCACTTTGAGGAAATCTGTTGATAAAGGTTTGCATGGCTATAACCGCTTCTATACTGCTGGTTTGGTCAAGATTATACGCCGGAGAATTGGCATACAGTGAGTAGGCGTACATGTATTGAGCCTCTTGAGCGAATTCACTTCTGGCGTAGGTTTCATAAAACACTTTGAACTGATGCGATGCCAATAGATAGAATTTCTGGTAGTACTGCGCGTAAGCAGAGTAGAATTGAACCTTCTCACCTTCAGGCAATCCTCTTACAATAGGTAATATTTGTTCGAATAAAACCGTAGCGCGGTAGTAGTCTTCGTTTTCGTAATAACGCAGTGCAGCCTCATATTTTACTCTCCAATCCGTACTTTTTTCTATCTTTCTGAATTTGCTGCAAGAAAAAATTAGGGAGGTAAGAAATAAGGTATAAAAAACTCTGAAAAAAGCCTCTTTCCACATAGGGGTGCAAATATAGGTTAGTGCTCGCTAATAAGCAATGTGCTTATGGTATACGATTAACACGGAAAAAGAGATATTATTTTCTGATGATCAACTTTTTAGTGAGCACCCCGTCGTTGTCTAAATGTAGGGTATAGAAATAAACGCCAGGATTGAATTCATCCGTATTGATTTTGAGTTTAGTTTCGAAATAGGACAACTCATATTCACCCATTACACTGCCCAAAACATTATGTAAAATGATCTTAGCCTTTACATCTTCCTGGTGAAGATTGTAATCTATAATAGCAAACTCTCGTACTGGGTTAGGATAAACTTCATTAATTATGATCTCTGCCGAACTAAAGATCGTATTAGAGCTGATATCTTCTTCCACCGTGTAATTAATCTCATATTCAATGGCATTTGCAGGATTGTCACGGTCGTAAATAAGGTATTTCACCGAACTAATACCTGCTACTAAACCGGCTTCTAGAATACTAGCGAACTTATCCGAAGTTTCGCCAGGATTTATCCTTTTGGATAAGGGGATCTCGTCTGTGGTGGTTTCGTAACATTCTTCACCCCAGCAGAAATAATTCTTTTGGCTGGAACCTATGACTTTTTCAATCCTTCGAAATACAATCTGGATTGGTTTATCTGACGTGTTTTTTATAACTATAGGTGCGTTTATCTTTTTCCCGATGGTACCCTCGAAATTCGATTTATCTCCAATCACTTCGAAGTTTTGCCCTAAAACAACAGCGCAAAACAGGCAAAAGATAAAAGTCGAAGTAATTTTTTTCATCGTGACATGCTAATTAGGAATTAGCTACGTTATACTTAGTTTAATGTAGTAATATACGAAATAAAATCATAATTGATTCAGGTAGAATAATAAAAAATAAACTTGATTTCATCCTATGATTAAAACTTCTTTTTTGCGCTTTTGTTCTTCTTTAGTTTTCTTTTATCCAGGCTCTTACTTTTTAAGGGGAGATCTTTCAACTCAACTTTCTCTACATCGGTGCCAGCCTCTGTTGGTGTTTGCTCTTCGCTGACAGAAGGTGGTTCTAAAACGGCATGTCGTTTATTCTCCAGCATTTTAGCAAGAACGGGCTTCTGTTCGTCTAACCATTGGAAGTTCTTGAGTCTTCTTATATCGTCGGTCAGTTCATGAGGGGGAATAAAAGAGGCATCAGGTTTGATGTAAAACGAAATGTTATCAGCTAGATTATCCTTAAAGTTGATGGTAATGTTGCTACAAATGATTTTATTCATACCAACTAGGTAGGTATCAGTGTCGTCCAAAGCGAAAAACAGGCTTTCCCCATTGCCATCAACGTCAACTTTATTAATGGCTCCGCTGTTAAAAAAGGCCACCATATTTCTTCCTTTTACCTGATTGAAATTCTTGATAGTGTCTTGAGATACTACAAATGAGTTAACTCGCATATTTAATTTGTCAATGGTGTTATTAACAATTTCTACATTGATCGAGTCTGCGGTCATTTGATTGCCGCCGGTCCACAGCACCGGATCATCATAAAAGTAAAGGATGGAGTCTATATTTACATAGGCAAGCGAGTCTGCAATGCCCTGGAGGTCGCTCTTGAAAATATCGACATTATGGTAGGCCAATAATCTTTTTTGTGCCGGGTCTTCATTTTCAATAGCTACTAGGGTATCTGCAGTAAGGTAGAGCGTGTCCAATTGCATAATCTTTTTCATGAGCGCATTACCGTACACTTTAGCCTGTCCTTTTACTTTATCATAATAGCTGAAGTCACCGGTAATGATTATATCCTGCTCTTTGGATATCATTTCTACGTTACCTGTTGCGGTATAATATTTCTTGATGTCATCTAAGAAAAGTTTATCACCCGTGAGATCGTAAGATGTGGTTTCTATGGTACCTGAAGACAGGTTAGACCTTTTAATTCTGGTGTCGTAAAAACCCTCTTCATAATTGAAAACATTGCCATCAACATCTGTGAGCTTCGTTTGATCGCGGAAATAAACGATATTGGTTTCGGTGTTATATTGGAGCGTATCCGATTCTAACGTATAGTCAGGATTAGTGCCCACTACGTTTTTTTTAAACGAAGCCATGTTGGTGTTAACGAGATAATAGCCTTTTTCACTGGTTAAAACATTAGTGCTGTCTACGAGTTTTCCTCCATTGAAGTATTGCGCTTCTTGCCTTAGCCGAAAGTAGTCTAAGAAATCCGTGTAAAGCGTGAGCTGTCTCAGCTTAACAAAGACCACTTCCTCCCTTAATTCTGCTTTTTTGGATTCTCCATCGTAGAATAGTTTTTTAGAGGTGATTGTAACGGAATCTCCGTCAGTAATTTTTACATTCCCGAACGCCTGGATTTCATTAGTGTTTTCATAGAAAATTGCAGAATCGCAGTAGATAATGGTTTCGTTTTGTTTAAAAACAACATTGCCGACAGGGCTATTGTACCTTTCACCATTTTCATCTACACCGCCGTACAGATTTTCTGCACGCTCCAGGTTCACGTTTTTTTGAGCATTAACCTTCCCAAGGGCTAAAAAGCTCAAGAGAATAATTAATACTAATTTAACTTTGGTAATGCTCATAAGTAGTTTCCCTGTAAAGCTAAATAAAAATGACAGCTGAGATATGTTAGATAAGTTTTTACAAAAAGTAAAGACCAAAGGTCTGTTTTCTACCGACAGCAATTTACTGGTGGCGGCGAGCGGTGGCATAGATTCAATGACTCTGTGCCACTTGCTACGTGAGGGCGGCTTTAAGTTTTCGGTGGCCCATTGTAATTTCAAGCTACGAGGAGCCGAGTCCAAGCAGGACGAAAAGTTGGTCATGGAATGGTGTGGTTTTAAGAGTATTCCCTTTTACTCCAAATCATTTCAGACCAAAAGACATGCCAAAAATCACGGGGTTTCCATTCAAATGGCGGCTAGGTTTTTAAGATATCAGTGGTTTAACGACTTGGCAAAAGCCATGGACTTCCAATTTATATTGACTGCGCACAATCTGGATGATTCCCTTGAAACCTCGCTTTTTAATTTCACCAAAGGCACTGGGTTAAGAGGACTTATTGGTATCCCCGAGGTGAAAAATAACCTCGTTCGTCCTCTACTTACTTTTTCTCGTAGGGAGATTCAGAAGTTTGCTACCGAGAATAAAGTCAGGTGGCGAGAAGATGCCAGTAATTCAGATTCCAAATATCAGAGAAATCGACTTCGCCACAGGGTAATACCCGAACTAAAACCAATTAACCCATCCCTTTTATCCACGTATAAAAATTCTAAGGTACGATTGGCAGAAAGCCATAGCTACTTAATGCGTGTTATCTCAAAAAAATTCGAGCCGTTCCTATCGCAATCAGGACAAGATATTTTTATCAAAACGTTGGAACTTACCAGTGTGGTAGAGCTCGAATTTTTGCTGTACCCGTATCATTTTCGTTACAACCAACTAAATGCAATCCTGGAGGCCTGTCTGTCTGGTGGATCGGGTAAGTTGTTTTTTAGCGCTTCGCATCAGCTTAACATCGATAGGGATCAAATTATAATTAGTCCTGTAACCGGTGATTTTTACGAATCTGTAATCCATAGTGAAGACGAAGAGTTCATTCATGAGTTTTACAAGTTGAAAATGTCTGTTCGGCCTGCATCAGAAGGAGTTTTATTTACCTCAAAAAGTGCTTCTTTGGATTTTGATAAACTCAGTTTTCCGTTAAAATTCAGGAAATGGCATACTGGAGATGTATTCTATCCGCTTGGAATGAAGGGCAAAAAAAAGGTGAGCGATTATATGATTGATTGTAAAATTCCACTAAACTTGAAAGAACGGGTAGGTGTTTTGGAAAGTGATGGTGCCATAGTATGGATTGTAGGACACAGAATAGACGATCGATTTAAAGTAACGGATCAAACCAAACGGATCTACCAAGTTGAACTGAAATGATCAATCCCTTTAAGAAAACGTACACGGCAGCCGAGCAAAATATGTTTGTGTTTTTGGCGAATATTAAATTATTCGCAAACCTTAACCACAAGCACATGTATCTTTTTTTGCCTCATATGCATTTGCGAATATATAATAAGGAAGAGGTAGTGTTCTTTAGAGGTGATCCCAGTCAGGCGCTGTACTTACTCAAAAAAGGGAGGGTTTCGCTCAACATCGATATGTCTGACAGCTTTGAGAACCTCACATCTGTGGGCCCCGGGACGGCGTTGGGGGAGAGCTGCCTGATCAAAGAGTCAAAACGTTTATTGAATGCTTTCGTTCTTTCAGACCGGGCTGAATTCTATGTTATTCCTCAGGATAACATCTTTGATATTTTTGACGGTAATCCGAAAATTAAGACCTTTATGTTTGAAGCCTTGGCTGAAATGTACAACTCCTATAACTCCAACTTATTTGATGCCTATAAGGCTTCCGGTGGCTTTTTTAATTTGAGCCGGGTCTACGCCAAAAAGGATTAATTCTTGTTCTCCATCGTATTCTATTAATGAGGTTTTGTGGTTAATTTTGCATCGGAATTTTCCACAACTCTAAACATTATCCTAATATGAAAATCACAGTGGTAGGTGCAGGAGCAGTTGGCGCTACTTGTGCTGAAAATATTGCCAGAAAACAACTTGTTGAAGAGGTAGTTCTATTGGACATAAAAGAAGGACTTGCCGAAGGTAAGGCCATGGATATGAATCAGTGTGCTACATTAAATAGCTACGACACGCACGTCATAGGCTCTTCGAATGATTACGCAGCGACCGCTGATTCGAGTGTGGTAATTATTACTTCTGGTATACCCAGAAAACCTGGTATGACACGTGAAGAACTTATAGGAACTAATGCTGGTATTGTGAAATCAGTTACGGAGAACATACTGAAGCACTCTTCTGATACCATTATCGTGGTGATTTCAAATCCTATGGACACTATGACGTACTTATCCGTTAAGTCCAGTGGACTACCAAAGGAAAAGGTCATAGGCATGGGAGGTATACTGGATAGCAGTAGATTTAAGTATCGTTTAGCAGAAGCTATTCCTTGCTCACCGAATGACCTTCAAGGTGTGGTAATAGGTGGGCATGGTGATACTACTATGATTCCGTTGATCAATCACGCTACGTACAATAGCAGTCCGGTAACTAATTTTCTTTCGCCTGAACAACAAGAGGCGGTAGTGCAAGAAACTATGGTGGGCGGAGCTACGCTCACAAAGCTCATAGGTACTTCTGCATGGTATGCCCCAGGTGCTGCTGGAGCTTATTTGGCTGAAAGTATTGTCAGGGACCAAAAGAAACTATTCCCTTGCTGTGTTTACCTAGATGGCGAATATGGACAATCGGATATCTGCATTGGAGTGCCCGTAGTGGTTGGTAGAAACGGTTGGGAAAAAATTGTCGATTACAATTTATCCGACGAAGAACAAACTAAATTCAATGCTAGTGCTGATGCGGTCCGCAAAATGAATAGTGTTTTAAGTGAAATGAATTTGATATAGTATTAATTCAATGGTTTAAAGGCTGAATGATGGGGTGTTAGGCCTCGAATTCGGCCTTTTTTATGTCGTGCTATGAGCCAATTGACTTTTAATAGAGTACTTACCTATTTTTTTAGAGGCCTCCTTTTTGTAGTACCTTTGGCACTTACGGTGTATATTATCTATCAAACACTAGATTGGCTCGATGGTCTCATTCCCATCGATATCCCAGGACTCGGCTTGTTGATAATTATCTCTGCTATTACGCTGCTAGGTTATCTTGCTTCCTTCTTTATTACACGTCCTATTTTCATTCAGTTTGAGAAATACTTCACCAAGATTCCGCTGGTTAGCATTTTGTATAGTTCCATTAAGGACTTGATTGGGGCCTTTGTGGGAGACCAGAAAAAGTTCAATATTCCGGTTACCGTGGCCTTGGACAATGACGGTCATGTGCTTAAAGTGGGGTTTGTCACACGCGAAGATCTATCAGTTTTAGAACTACCTGGCTTCGTTTCTGTCTATTTACCGCATTCTTACAATTTCAGTGGCAATCATTTCCTGGTAAAAAAGAGTAAGGTCAAAAGGCTGGACATGAACGCTACCTCTGCTATGAAATTTGTAGTGAGTGGTGGAGTAAGTGGTCTTGAAGCGGACCAAAAAAGTTAGGCGAACCACACGTAGACTTGAAATGCGCTTGGCGTGGATACGAAGCCAAAAAATTCTCAAAGATAGTTAAGGCCATGGCCTGGTGTCAATAACTAGTTAGAAACTTGCTCTCCGGAAATTTTTCGCGTAGCTCGTTCTTGTAGTGTTTGGCCTGCTTTTTTCTCCCTGTCAATCTGTTTATTTCCCATTTTAGGTAGATGTGCGTCTCATGATCAGGGTTATAATTACCCGGTTTTTTGAAAAAGTAATAAGCCATTTCCAAGGCTTCGATGGCAGTCAAATTGTATAATACGATATTTAGTTCCTTTAATTCATCCGAATAATAGGCTGTGTAGTTTTGGATATATTTATAGCCAACTCCTCCTTTTTTTGCCTGGGCGACTTTGATTAAAATACTTACAATTGCGCTGTTCGGCCAATCTTCATCGGGATATTTCCATTTGAATTGCAAAGCGATGTGCAACGCATGGTCATATTTATTCATGAACATCGCGGCATCCAACGTTGCTTTTTCCGCGACTTTACCCGTAATACGACTGAACTTTGAAAAGTTAGCCTGATCAGTTTTTATCTCCTTCAGTTGTTCCTGGATTTTTCTTTTCCTCTGATCTATGTTAGGATGTGATTGCAATGAGTCCAGATTAAAAATCAAAAATTCAGACATTTTCATTTCATATCCTCTAGGTCTACCCCGAAACCAATTTCCCTGTATGGGATATTCTAAACTATGAAGTGGTTCAAGTAGAAGCTCACCACGGGGATACATCGGCTCCTTAGATTTGGCCAAAAGGTCCAGTGCTGCAAGGGCCTGCGCTGGGTTATTCTGGCCATTTGTAAAATATAGGAATCCAAGTGAATCTGCTTCTTCTTCCCGGGATCTGCGCAGCTCACCAGATTGATAGTAAAGTGACTTTAAATTAACAATCTCGGAAGCGGTGATCGGGGAATCTTTGTTCCAAATACTTCTCTTATTAATTTCAGATTCTTTCTTAACTAAAAAGTTACGTTGTATGCCCTGAAGAACATGTTTTAGTTGTACATGAGCGAGCTCATGACTCAGAATAAATTCAAGTTCTTCTTCGGTTTTGAGGCGGGCTAAAAGGCCAACATTGAAAATGATGCAGTTGAATCCAATGGTATATGCGTTTGGAGAATGATTCTTACTAATGAGAATGATCGGTGGGTCTAAGGCTAAACGATTACGTTCTATAATGCGGCTTG
>JBCCIX010000065.1:0-13329 GCA_039028075.1 Bacteroidota bacterium
CTTATTTTTCTCGATTACAAGCAAACACACCCAAATCACCCAGACGGCATCTACTACAAAGGTGACTTTCTGTAAAAACGGCAAATAGTAATAGCCAAATTTGGTAATGAAGATTACGAAAACCACTACACTCATAAGGTAGCATAAGTAGGCCCACCTTCTCAGCAGAGAGTTAGGATATTTCAAGACTTCAATAAAGAAGGGTAGTAAAGCCATGGTACCCAAAGCAGCCACAACGACTACAATTTTATCATGATATTGAGTGAACATGAGGATAAATACCGTCATGCTCAGCATACCAAATATCCGGACCAGTTGGGTATTTCTGTTTTGGTTCGGAAAAATATCCGGTAAGGCGTAAAAGAACAAGATCATGGTCAGGCTGAGTACTATATGGGAGGCGATAGACATGGGTCGTGCTGGGTTAGCGGCCCCGTTAATGGCAGTTGCTCCGTTAAGGTCACAGAGTAAATTATGAAAGAAGCTGTGCCCAACCCTATTGGGGTAGTTTTCTGAACCTCCAGGATAAAGAGTGGTGGTATAAGTAAACATGACCAAATAGATAGCCATGCCAAAAATAGGGAGATAAGGATAGTAGGAAATAAAGAGTTTCTTCACGAATGTGAAGAAAAATAATCTCAACGTATTAATTGTGAAATACAGCTAAAATGTCTGAGCTAAACGTAGAAAACCGTCATTCCTGTGAAAACAGAAATCTCACTACTCTTCGGGAGATTCCTAACTTCCGCTACGCTCTATCAGGAATGACGATTGATATTATTTGTTCGCTACTAGCTCTACCTCCATTCGAAATTCGTTGGAAAGAATGGCATTTTCCAGTTTCCAACCGTACATAACTTTAAAATCAGTACGATCCACTTTAATGTCCGCAGTAGCCACTATTTTTTCATCGGAAGCTTCCTTCACCTTAGTATCAAACTCAATTTCCTTAGTGATACCACGAATGGTCAAATCTCCCGTAGCCTTCCCTGAGGCATCTACTTTTTTGATAACAAGCTTGGCTTCAGGGTATTTTTTAACGGCAAAGAAATCATTGGATTTAAGATGTCCGTCTAATTTTTTACTCTCTTTTTCACCTTCAACGTCCTTGTTCGCTATTGACGTCATGTCGATAGTGAACTCTCCTGACGTGATTTTCCCATTGCTAACTTCAATATTTCCGGATTTAAGGTCAACATAACCCCAATGCTCGTAGGACTTAGCTAAATGGTAACCCGTCCACTTTAACTGACTTTCTGACGCATTTACGGCGTAGTTTCCGTCAATGGCCTTAAATGATACCAAGCCGATACTTAGTGCGAGTACCAGTGCTAGAATTGTGCTTTGCTTTTTCATAATGCTTGTTGTCTATTTTTAATTTAATGTTTAAACATCGATATCTTTAAAAGGTTCACAATGTATCTGCATTTTATTGATTTGTAAGGGAACGGACACGCTATGCAACCTGAATAGACTAACCTACAAACCAAGTCAAGCCACAGGAAGATGGTTCTGTAAAGTGGTGCCTACCTCTTTAGGTTCTAAACGATAGGTGTAGTCTTCGGAAACAAAATCAAAAATGACTTTTCCGCTTTCAGCTACCACGTAGGTGGCCGGCATCGGTAGTTCATAATTTGTATTGCCATTGTGTCGGGTTACATCAATGTGAAATGAACGATATACTTCCCGCAGGTTCCTGGGCAGTTGAAATACTAATCCCAGTTGCCTCGCATAGCGATTGTCGATATCGCTAAGGACCTGAAAGGATAGTTTATTTTTCTCGTAAGTACTTAACGAATGATCGGGCGTTTCGGGATATATCGCCACGAGCTGTGCTCCGGCTGCTTTAATTTGATCCAATACGGATTGCAATGCTCGTAGTTCCATATTATAATATGGGCACCAGCCCCCTCGGTAAAATGAGATGACTAACGGACCGCATTTCAACAGGTCTTCGGAACTTATTTTATCTCCATGTACATTAGGCAGTTCAAAAGAAGGGATAGTTTTTCCTGTTTTGAATGCTTGTGCAGCAAGTTGAGCTTTTTGCAGCTCGAACGTACTGGCCTGCATCCCCGCATATTTGTGTTTGGGTATTTTCTTTGCTGACGCTAACCTTCTGCTTTCTAATGCTTGGGTTAAATTCATAGTTACTTTTTTTATACTTTCTTGGGTGGGAAAACATTCCTAGTGCAAAAAAGGTCACACGGATCTCCAGAACACCAGCAAATGCCTTAAAGCTGACATTATTTTTGGGGTGTGAACGTGCAACACGTAATCTAGATGTGTACGATGAAAAATAAGTTCGATCTTACGACTTTTTTTGTTTTTGAGGTAGGGTAGTGTCACTTTCATCTGTATCCATGGGATAGCGTCTGATATTTAACGATTTTGAGTAATGAAAACTTTGTACATTCCGTTCACCATTTTAATGCTCATCAGTTTATTTGGCTGTGGTAATGACGACAGCCGAAGTATAACTTCAGTTGCTCAAGATTTACCGTTGCTTTCATCCAACCGCAACCTAGGGATGATCGTAGGTTTTAATGCAGATAACCCAGTAAGTACAACGGATTCAATTAACGACCGATGGATGGAAGCGTTGGCTGCTGGTATGCGAATAGGCCGCCTTCAAATCGATTGGCCGGAACTAGAACCGTCTCCTGGCCATTTTGATGAAAATGCGCTGGAATCGCAACTCAGAGTACTTCGAGATGATAGCCTGGAAACGTTTCTCTTAATCTCCGCTTACGACAGTGAGGGACCTGTTGTTCCGGATGATTTGTCCGGTAAGAAGTTTGACGATCCCGAACTCATTGACCGGTTTAATCGACTTATGGATTGGGTCATTCCCATGCTCGCCGCTTATGATGGCTATGCGATCTCAATCAGTAATGAGGCAGATAACAGCTTTGACGAGACAGAAAATCTGTCCTCCGAGCTTCTCGTTTTTTTTAATCAAGTTAAAGGCCACATCCATAGCATTAATGATCAAATGGCAGTGACTGTTACTTTCGCGGAGGGTAACCTGGCGGCAAACTTTGCCGGTTCTGACGCTCTTCTGGAAGCATGTGATGTGTGTTCTTTCAATTTTTATGGGTCGGCAACTACGGGTACTTTCCCCTTCAATCGCACTTTGACTGCTCCTGAGATACGCTCAGACATTCAAAAGATGCTTGATAAAGCGGGCGGCAAATCCATTATTATCCAGGAGTTAGGTATGCATTCCGGAAGAGATTTGTTGACCAGTAATGAAGAAATACAGCGCGTTTTCTTTGAAGTGTTTTTTAGTGAGATGGAAAAAGAACAGCGATTGAAAGCGGCATATATTTTCCAACTGGTGGATTGGTCACCGGCATTATCCGAAACCTACAGGTCTTCTTTTGACCAAGCCGAAGTTCCTGAAAATTTTGTTGATACTTTCATAGAATCATTGAACACCATTGGCCTAATTCAATTTTCTGACGGTCAGCGAAAGGCAGCCTGGGACGAGTTTGTCTTTTGGATAGCGCGGTTTAACGGAGATTAATCGTCTTTTTATTGTGTTGCGGGCTGTATGATCTCCCGGATTGTCGCCCATCCGGTCGGACTGTCTGTATATCTTACGTAAGTGACTACCGAGCGGCCACTAAATACCCAGGGATCACCTCCCGCTTTCGGAGTGCCTTGGATAGAAAACCGGGTCTGTTCAATGGCCAAATCGCCCTGAATTAAAATACTTTCCACCTCGTTTTGAACAAACTCTAGTTTGAAGTTATCCAGCGTACCTTTCAAGCCCTGCATCACCTCTTCTCGTCCTGTTTTTAAATCATTGTAACCTAGTGCCTTAATCACGTTTGGGTGATGTAGTGATTTGATTTTCTCAATGTCTTCATTACTAAAGGCTTCCCGGATCACTGTCCCATGATGGAGTATTTCGTTCTTAACGGCTTCATTCAGATTTTGCTGTTTCTTAAGGCGTACGAAATACCCTTCATAAAACAGACCTGTCGGCTGGTCGTTTTCTGAAAACTGAACGGACTTCATATGATACTCGTCCTCGTTGACCCATTGGTAATTATAAATTCGATAGGTTCCTGGAGTTTCACCTTCAAAGGTGAGTTTTAATTCTACATCGCCTTGCTCATTGATTTTACCTTTGCCTTTCCCGGCCCTGATCGAACCGAAACTTGACAAATGGCCCACTTCTCCTGTTTTTGGGTTGTACGACCAGAAGATGTGACCGTTGGGTTCCGGGCCGTCTATGATAGATAGAAGGGAGTTATCCGTATTCAATTGCCGGGTTACCGTGTGATGACCGGGGATTTTTATGGTTTCCGTTCCATTTCCCCAGTTTTGGGTCCAATCGTCATTTTTTAGTGTCCATTCACCGATGAACTTACCAAAGGGATTTTTACCTGTTTGATCTGGATTCCTGCCGTTGAGCTGATACGTAATAGTTTCGATTTGGGCTCTGAGATTGGCTACAGCAACGAAAAGGAACAGTAGCGGTAGTAGGTTGGAAATTTTCATTCAAGTAGGATTTCTATCAGATTGAGTCAACGGGGCTGTGGACCAAAAGTTACTTACGGTGTACGAATAGATTGGGTTTTATCTTCAAATCTGGATTTTTGTACTCAAAAATTACCGGTGGGCTATAATTTCAGGCAAAATAAACGAGGTCAATATTTCATCGACTTGTTTATGTCCATAGCGCGTATTGTAGGCGCTGGCGGTAACCGCCACTACAGCGTCCAGCGCTTTGAACGTAAATATCTTATTTCCGCCATTTCCCGAGCTATAGGCGGTACGGTATTTTTTCGAATCAATATCGTAATTTTTTATCCACCAGAGGTAGCCATAAGATCGAGGCGTAAAAGGTGTTTCAATGTGCGTTCTTGTGCTATTGGCGACCCAGCTTTTGGAGATAATTTGTTTCCCCTCCCAAACGCCTTCCTGCAGATACAACTGTCCGAAATCAGCAAAGCCCTTAGCATCCGTTCTAAAGTTTCCTGCGGTACTGGGCACATCCTGAGGTGTATAGGACCATTTATAATTCGTATTTCTCAAGGGTTTAAAAAGCTTTTCATGGGCGTAGGCCTCTAATCCATTTGGAACACTTTTATCAAGTATGTCACCCAGTATCACTACTCCCGCGGTAAAATAGTGCCACGTTTTACCGGACTCTCTCATACTATCGATCGGAAGGTCCAATGCCCACTTGACCCAGTTCTCTTTATCGTACATATGGTCTTCGTTTCCCGGGCTTTCGAAGTCATTATCGTCACCGAGAAAATTGCTACTCATGGTTATGAGATTTTTAATGGTGATCTTACCCTTTTCACTTGAATAGTTTTGATAATCCTCCAGGTTGTAAAAGTCCGACAGCGGTTGATCAAGGGATTGTATATACCCTTCGTCTACCGCAATTCCCAAGACCGCTGAGGCGATTGATTTACCTACGGATCGGGCATCGTGTAAATCATCTGCCTCCGTGTCGTTATAGTATTCCTCTATAAGAACTTGTCCGTGGTGATAGACCACTATGGCGTTGATGTCTTTGTAGATATTTTGATTCACAGAGTCCTTCAAAGCAGCCAGTCTTCCTTTATTTTGCCGTCTGCCTTCTTTATCTGGCGGAACGTTGCAGTGTAGGCAGAACACAGGAAATAGTAGCAGTAGCATTATTCTGTACATCTTAAAGGTCATTAAATTCATAGGATACTTTTCGTAGGTCTTGTGATTAGAACGGCGGAGATTTAAGTTCAACGGTTACTCCAGTGCTTTTAGCAATTCGCCCACTATGTAATAGGCCCTCGCGTGACCGTATCTCGGACCATAAGCACTCGAGGTCAATGCGATGACCATGTTTTCTTCTGGAACCACCACTAGATGGTTACCACCTCTTCCCGAGGCCCAGAGGTAGTCAAATTTTCTGCCGTTAAACTCGCGTTGCGTTTTATACCAAAGCATTCCGTACGAATCGGTAAGTGTCCACCAATCAGAGAGGTCAAAGGCTTTTCGCTCGAGTAACATTTTAATGTAATTCGACTGAACGATTTGCTGATTAGCCCATTGACCTTTATTGGTCACTAATACACCTAGCTTGGCAAAATCCAATGTAGACAAATATAGCGTTCCGGCTGCTACCGTTTGGCTGGCGGCATTCGTATACCAGTAAAACTCCTTGATTCCTAAAGGGTCAAATACTTTTTCTCGGGCAAAATCTCTCAGACTCATTCCTGATGTTTCTTCAATGATAGCTCCGATCAATGCGGCATTTATATCGGCGTAAACAAAGCGTTTACCGGGCTCTTCAGCCAATGGCACACTAAGTATGTAGCTGACCCACTCATCTTTGGCTATCCACTGCCCTGCGTTGCCCGGTGTTTGTCCATCATCCGAATCCGCGTCTAACCCTGAAGCCATATCGAGTAGGTGTCGGATCTTGACATTTTTGTAGTCGGTAAGAATGAAAGGATATTTTTCTTTAGGAAAGAATGAATAGACATCTTGATCCAGGTTTTGGACTAACCCTTCTTTCAATGCTACGCCCAGCAGCAAGGAGGTAATACTTTTACCGGCAGACCGGATATCGTGAATATGGTTTCTCCAGAAGGTATTGTAGTACCATTCTACAACTAACTTGTGGTCTTTGATGACCACTAACCCTATAAAATCACGATGCTCCAGATTGTCAAGCTTGGGAATAAGCGCATTAATGGAATCCTCGCTGAAACCGGCTTCCTGTGGGCTGGCATAAGGAAGGTCAGGTACCGGTAGTCTTTGCCCTAGAAGGTTGATGGACACCAGTAGGTGGAATGAAATAAGGAACAGGCGCATGAATCGAGTATTGTGAAAGGCGAATTTTTTAATTAGTTGCGAAATTGATCGGTAAGAAAGACTAAAAATTGTACGAGATTAACATGGATACTTTTTCCCTAAATTTTTTCTGTACTGGCCAGGGCTTATTTTAAAGTAATGCCTAAAAAGGCGGTTGAAATGGCTTTGATCCGTGAAGCCACAGTCATAGGCAATTTGGGTCAGCGAGTGGTCCGAATCCAATAGTTTAGGAATAGCCTTCTTTAATTTTACGAGCCTTATATACTCTCCCAAACTGGAGGAAAGGTATTTTGGGACTGCCCGTGAGATGTGGACCGGATGCACCCCTAGCTGTTCTGAGAGGTACTGAAGACTGACTCTGAATACATCGTATTGTACTAGTTCTTTCAAGTCTTGCACCCACTGCGGTACTTCTTGGTGAGGGGCTACTTTTTCTTTTCCAAGTACAGCACAAATTTGGGTAAGCAATAATTCGCTGGATATTTGGCTGTACTGATCGGCCATCAAAAACTCTTGATACAGTTGTGCAAAGAGTACATGTACTTTCGGGTCTTCAACCCGCTGGCTGCCTTCGAATATTTTCAGATCTATATCGTTTTTAGCAAACCAGCTTTTTTCAAACTCTAAGTGAAAACCTGAGGCCTCTTTGGAATGTCGGACACCGTAATGGCCTTCCTGCCAGTTATTAAACATCAGGCTTCCGGGTGGCAACAGGGACTTCGTCTTTTTATTATAGTCAATCATATTTCCATGGAGCACAAACATGAAATACGGGTTTTCATGATAGTGCCACGGTGTTTTCTCAACGGTGTAGTCATATTGGGACAGGACAATTTCGTCGAAAGTAACTTTAATATCTTGGGTGCCGTAATACTTACCTTTTTGAGAAACTCGCATTCTTTTTTTTAAGCTATAAGATATTTAGTCAGAACTCGATTGAAATATAAATGTTACTTTTACCTGTTCATCGAGACTGGAGTGTATGTCGTAATTATTCGAAGTAACTTCAATCTTTAACGACTTTATTTCTTTTCGGTCAGATGTAGTTTTCTATTCATAGTGTCAACAATAGTGTCAATATTGGATCTTAGTTTGGTATAATCCTTGGGTAAGTAGATAGCTTTTTTAAATTCGTAGCCCGCTTTAACAAGTAGTTTGCGGGATTTAAGATCAACTGTATATATAGCAGTCAAGGAAATAACATCATTATCGATAAATACATTTTCAGGTACCGTTAAAATCTCGTATTTGTCGGGGAGATCAACCCTAACCAGGTAGCTGTTTTTATAGGGATAAATGAAATCAACGGGATACGTACGTTCTTCGAAGGTCAGCGGGTTTTCACGCATAGGAAGGCCACAAAGTGGACTAAAGCTGATATAGTCACCCCATTGTTCTAGGTCTAATAATGCTTCGTAGTCTAGCTTATAAGGTGCAGAGGCATCGGTATAACCAGATACACGTATTGTGCTGACTTCATTAAAGATGTCTGAAAGTTTATTCTTTATTCTTTCAGTGCCATTTCCATACGACTTACGGTAGTTATAAGCTTTGAAAAAATTACTACTTGATTGAATCTTAGCCTTGGCTACTAATGATTGCGGATCAAGTGTTAGTGAAATATTCAAAACTTCAGTGGAGGGTGTGGTATATTTAATTTCAAACCATTTGTCGTCTTCACTGTCATCTACAAGTAAAGCATATTCGTTGATGCAATATGTCGGCATCAAATCATAATCCAGAATTTTTTGTGTACCATCCACCATAATAGCTGCATCCTTTAAGTATACCACGGTATAATTTGTGGAATAACTAAAAGGATACCCCAGGTGAATTTTTCCATGGCTGCGAGTGCTAAGAATCACAGGATCGGCAGGTATATTCGCGGCGCGAAATAATGCTACCAGAAAGAGATTGATATCTGCTGAGGTACCATTTCTGCTTTTAATAAGTTCCTTTGGGTTTTGTGAACTATATTTCCTGTAGTAACCGTTCCATAGGTAGCTATTCTTTACGTACTCCGCTATATGCTTTATCTTTTGGTCTTGATCAAGACCCGTGAGATCAATTTCTTCTTCGATTATTTTTTTCGCCAAACTCTTACTCCTTCTAATGTATTTGCCAAAATCATTGTGCTCCAATAATTCTTTTCTCAGGCTTTTCCATGTTGTTATTCGCTCCTCTATTCTTCCGTCAGGATAATAAATCTTAGCAAGTTGAAAGTCAATTTTCTTTATGTAATCGTTAGAGCTGGTGATATAGGATTCATCATGAAAAGCCTCTATGTCTTTCATCCCATATCTGGAAATGTAATAATTGTAGCTTACCCCTAACTCATTCATCTTTTTTTCTCCTTTTCTAGTATGAAATACATGTAATGAGTCAATACCCTGTATAAGACTTACATATTCAAAAAATGGCACCATATATACCTTATACTCACTATACTTTGCAGGTATTTCACTTTGAAATTCCCAATCTGGAAGGTTGAACGTAAATGGTGTAATTAATTCAACCTCATATTCAAGAATACTGCCCTCCTGAACATCCGGGAAGACGAACTTTTTTTGATACCAATTGTCGTCGATTTGCTCGTCATAAACCGTACTTTGATCAAGTTCTTTTTTTACTATACTCCCGTTTACCTCGTTGTATGTAAAGGCCTTAATAGATTTCACTTTTTCTTTTCGATCTTTAGGTATTACGTAGTAAGGAATTCGAATTGTAGCATGCTCTCTTCCAGATTCCTTAAAAATCTTAATTCGCTTATGTCTCGTGAAATTTATATTGAAGGCGCCGGCAGTTTTAAAGAATTTAGAAGTGCCAATATCAAATAATACCATGGCATCCGCTTGAGTGTCAAAACTACATTCACTGATTTTGAATTCTTCTATGGAGATATCCCCAAACGCTTTTTTACCAACCTCTTGAGCTTGGCTACTGATTGCGATTACGATAAGCCCACAATAAATTATAGATTTCATACCGTCAATTTGTACGAAAAACAACACCCAATTTTTTTTGCTGCTCATATACCGATTTCATAAACGCATAGAATTTGGGATATTCATCCAAGGGATAATACCCTGATTTTAAAATAAACTGCTCTTCTACAACGACCGATGTTTCTGATAGCGTCGCCTTGGTCAGGTATTTTCCATAATCCGTTTCCAGCATAAAAGGCTGAAGTGCCTGCACCTGTACCGTACCGAACGCAGCTAGGTTGTAATTACTCGTGATCTGTTCATGAATCGGAACCCTAATTTTAACATCAGTTTTGCGCTCTGCCGGATGCGTAAATTCAGGAACATTAATAGCAGGAGTCTTAATGGCATTGACTCGTCCTATTTTTCGGACTTTGTCTGTCACGACACCGGATAATTTCATTTGAATGCTTTTCCTATTTCTATCTGTAGAGATGAGCTCCCATTCTTTCAGGCTAAATGTACTTGAATTGATATTTCGTCTTAACAATTGCTCGATATCAGATTTTTTTACTGAGGTTTTAATACTCGCCCAGTTTTCAAAAGATTCTCCCTGGTAGGTGTAGTGAATGGCTCCACTGCCCGAACCCTTTTCGTCAAGTACAAAATCAAATCTAGTTGCATTAAGCACCTCATCTACCGAGAGTTTTGGCATATCGATGAGTGTACTTTTTCCTGAGGTTATCCATAACGCCTTTCGGTTTTGTATAAACGTACCCACGTAGTCCATCGGAATAGTACTAGAGGTATTTTCCAGCCAAACGGTATCGGATTCAAGCGGCACACCAAGAATAATGTGATTGAACTGGGGTCCTGGTATCTTTTCTTCGATCCATCCATCAGTATAGCGACCTTCTCCGGCATCTATGAGCACATAATTAGAAGTTATTCCGGCATAGTCAAGCAATGCCTTCATGTAGGTAGTAAGCGCTTTACAGTCCCCGTATTTATTTTCACATACATAGGAGGCAGGGTACGATTGTAATCCTCCGAGGTCAATACTAACATTCACGTAGGTGGTATTATCTTGTAAATAATGGTAGAGGATTTCCACCTTCTCCCGGGTACCGGACAAGTCGCGAATCAACTCATCCACTTTGCGCTTTTCGTTCTCGGTAAGATCAAAAACGTTAGCGTTTAAATCTAAAAACCAATCTCCGTAGTTGGTCCAGTTTGATAGCGAACCATCAACGCCGTAGTGAAATAGCTCTGGGGCTACGAGTACACTGGGTATTCGCTCAAGAAGGTTTGCAGAGTAGTTTTCCTGATTTGCTATCTGCATTTTATTTAATTGCCAAGTGAGTAACCTGCTATCATTTTCAATCTCCTCCGTAAAGATGAATTCGGGTGAACTTTCTATAGCTACCTCTAATTCCTTGGGTAAGTTTATTTGCAACAGGCTCTTGTTTGGCGTGTATTCATGGTGAATGGGAGGTGTCCAATAAGTTAAATAAGTAAAGTCGGTAATTTGAGTTTCATACGCATATCTGATCTGATACGGATAGTCTCCGGAAAAGAGGCTAATTTCCGTTACCTGACTATCTTCATAAAAAGTGCTACTCGAGAACCTAGACCGCGTTAGAATATCCTTTTTCTTGATCTTTCTGATGACTTTCCCAGTTTTATCTATGATCTCAGCGTATAAGACCTTAAAATTGTCTTCATCGCCATGGGGAATCCCTATTTCACCTTTTGAACGTTCATCTGGGCGATTGACTTGAACAAGATAGGATTTTTGGGTGGTGAGCTTTGTACCATCGAACGAAATATCAGTAGAATATTCCAGAACTTGCGCATCTATTTCGTGGAAAGAGATCGCTACCAACCCCAGTATAACTAAGGTTCGATTTAAGCATATAAAAATCATCAGTGATCGAATGGGTTAAGCAACTTGAGACTGCCGTTTGTTCCTGGTTTAAGCTTCTAAAATATCGCATTTGCCAGCTACTTCAATACAATCCGGATATTAAATGTTGGATAACTCCTTCTTTTCGACTGAGTACTCTTAATTTATCTGAAACCCCTAGAGGTTACCGGGAGCAGCAGACACCTTTCAACAGCTAAGGCATTCTATACACTTTAGTGGCTGGATGCATAGCGATTGATTCGTGGGTATTACTCTCTTGATTTTTTCAAATTCCAAGTCAAAATGGTAGCGGTAAGAAATAAAAGAGTGATCAGGATTGTAGCCCAGGCGGGTCGGATAAAACCACCATAGGGTCCCGGGAGCATCTCTATCAATGGCTGAGTAATAGGAACTATAAGCGGAGAAATAAGAATGGTCCAAAGTGGAAAATGGGTACGTCGAGAAAGGAGAGCGACAACAAACCAAACCGATCCGATCATCGAAGTGATACCGATTACCGCGAGAAGCGCATCGTGATAGGAAGACATTCTTTCCGCTAAAGTTATCATAATCTCAGATTGAGGTTGCTGGGCCTGAGCTTGAAACCCAGCAGCATATAAGGCATACGATCCGTGGTAGCCCGGAAAAAGTGAATAGGTATAGCCGAGAATGAAGACCGGCGGAATAGATAACCAACGGCCGGCGGGTTTTAAAGCCTGATACACCGGCCAGTAGCCAAGCAGCCAGAAGGGTATGGCGGCATTACCTATAATGCCCCCTAGGAATACCAAATCAAAGGGAGCGTTCGGTAAATTTTCATAGGTATTCACTGCGGCTCGCGCAATCAGACCACCCTGGAGCAAGTAGTCACTAATCCCATTAATAATACCACCTGTAACTGCGAGCACGCCCGCCGTCCTCAATAAGTATAAATTGCTCTTGTTCATTTAAATTTAAAGATGCGAATCGCTCATTGTATTTCCAACCTTTTGCTAACGGCCTGCATTTCTTCACCACATATGTCCATTTAAATTCACCACGTCTACCGTGGTCAGTAATGGCATAGGAGTATTGAACTCAAAACTTTTTATTGGAATTACCAGAGTTGACTCTATGGTATAGACCGTTAAATGAAGATATACCAGGGATCCCGGGAGTGCAATATTTACGAGGTTTATTTTGAGACTTCGTTTGTCCTCTTCAGCAAAGCTCAGTTGTACCCTCAGCTGGATTTCAGTTTCGATCAGCATGATGATCCGAATGGCTTGAAGTCCTTAATTCCAGCAACTTTTTACGGCCGCCACTTATTCCCTATATCTTATTCCTCGGTTCAAAAACATGATCGCTTTTTTATGTGAGCTTGAAACAGTGATTCGCAGCTTATTTTTCTGTTGGGTTGGATTCACCTGACTGGGTGCTATAGCGTCCGCTGCATATCACAAAATCACTTGAGCCCGGACCGGTAGGCTAAACCAACGATCACTTCAGAGGCGATATATCCCCGTTACAATCCCGCGTCTGCAAAGCTGACCGTTGAGAAATAAACAGCGTTTATAAAAATTAATTGGTTTTGAACGAATCGTTCACCATCTTGCCAGCAGCTAATTTAGAAACCACCATGAGAAAAATTCAATTATTGCTTATGCTTGCAGGCGCGGCATTTTTTCAGGCCTGTAC
>JBCCIX010000066.1:0-13230 GCA_039028075.1 Bacteroidota bacterium
AAATACCGTGGAGAAAGCTCTACCTCTGAATTTTTCTGGTGCCAAGTCGGTAGCCCAGGCAAAAATAGAAGGGCTTGAAAGACCATAACCACCTCCAAATAATAAGGCCCCGGTAAAAAGTTGAAAAGGTGTAGTAGCTAAGCCAATATACGCCGAACCTAGGGCGATGATCAATGTGGCAAGTAGCAAAACCGATCTTCGCCCAAAGCGGTCTGAAAAATAACCTCCTGCTACCCTCGCCAATAGCGAAGTAAAGGTAAAGTAAACAAAGAACAGCCCCTTGTTATCCACCCCTAAAGCTTTACTATGATCCGGGGCCAGGCTAACAGCTACTCCAAAAGAAAAAGTGACTAATAGCATGACCACCGTTGGTACAATTACTGAAGGCTCATAAATATCTGACCAATTGATCTTTAGCATAGAAATGGAAAAACGCTTTTTATCTTTCAACGTCTCCTCCATTCCCAGGAGAACTAGTACTGAAGATAACGCTACTGCAGCGCTCGAATAAAAAAGTACTTCAATAGAAAAGTGAAGTACCATTTCACCACCTAGGTAATTACCCATACCCATGCCGGTCATGCCAAAAAAACTCAAAATTCCCATTCCTTCACCGCGCTTACTGGGTGGAACAATATCGGCGACATAAGCCGATGTCCCTGTGGGCTTAAAACCGGTTGAAAAACCGTGTAAAAAACGTATAAATAGAAAAATATAAATGTTTAGAAAAAAGGGATAGAAAAGAGACACTACCGCTGTTACCGTAGCACCTACCACCATAACGGGGATCCTTCCCCAGGTGTCAGTAAGCTTACCGCTAAAAGGACGTGAAATAAGGGCTGTTATCGTAAAAAAGGTAATGTGTAAACCTATGTATTGCTCTCCACCAAAAGACCGCATGAAATCAGGTAATTCCGGAAGTACCATATTGAACGACCCGAAAAACAAAAATGAGCTTAACGCAAGCAGCCAGAATTGTAACGTGTAAACCTTTTGTTTCTGCGCCATTGTAAAAAGTAAAACCCAATAACTTCAATCGGCTATTGGGTGTTCTAAATTATCGGTAAATAAGGACTAATTCTCCTCCCCCTGCTCTTGATAACCTAAAAGGAAAGCTTTGATATAATCATCTAAATCACCATCCAAGACATTTTGCACATCAGTGCGTTCAACACCAGTACGTGCATCCTTAATGAGTTTGTAAGGATGTAGAACGTAATTTCTGATCTGAGAACCGAAGTCTATTTTCATTTTACCTGCTTCCACCTTATCGCGCTCTGCATTTCGTTTTTCTAGCTCAAGTTGATATAGTCGCGATTTGAGCATTTTCATGGCTCTTTCACGGTTTGCCAGCTGCGATCGCTCCACCTGGCAAACTACTACAATACCCGTAGGCTTATGCGTGAGTTGCACTTTAGTCTCCACCTTGTTAACATTCTGGCCACCAGCACCTCCTGATCGAGAGGTCTGAAGCTCGACATCTGCGGGATTAATATCAATTTCAATATCGTCATCTACAATGGGTGAAACATAAACTGAAGCGAACGAAGTATGCCTTCTTCCGCCAGAATCAAAAGGCGAGATTCTCACCAAGCGGTGGACTCCAATTTCAGACTTCAAATTCCCGTAAGCAAAAGGACCATCAATCTCCAAGGTAGCGGATTTGATGCCCGCGGTGTCACCCGGCTGATAATTAATTTGCTTAACGGTATATCCTTGGCGCTCACCCCACATGATGTACATGCGGTTTAACATTTCGGACCAATCCTGGCTTTCTGTACCCCCGGCTCCCGGATTAATTTCTAGAATCGCTCCGAACTGATCTTCTTCACCACTGAGCATCTTTTTGAATTCGAGTTCTTCTACGGCTTTACTCGTTTTTTGGTACTCTCCGTCTAATTCCTCCTCGTCCACTTCACCGGCTTCATAAAACTCGTTAAGTGTTTCAAGATCATCGAGAAGAGACCTTACGTTTGAAAAACTATCTGTCCAAACTTTCTTTAAACGGATACCTTTGAGGACTTTTTCCGCCACTTTAGGATCATCCCAGAATCCAGGTTGGGCCGTAACCAATTCTTCTTCTCGCACCTCCTCTACTTTCCTATCGTAGTCAAAGGTACCTCCTTAAGGCCTCTACACGCGCCTTCAAGTCTTTCAACTCGTCTGTAGTCATTGATAAATTATTTAGATCGCAAATCTAGTTGATTCGATGAGCTTATCACTCATTATTCCGATAATCGAAATTTACTTTGCACATTTAAAGTACAATACCTTTACAAGAATATGATTTCCCCGAAAAAGCCCTCAATTAAGTAAAAATTAATTGCCTTCAGGAAGAAAAGCGGTCGATACTAACCGGTATTTCCGGCTTTTAAATCTAAATTTCTTCTTTTTTAGTAGTTTGATCAATACACCCGTACCCACCAGAGCCCCCGTTACGATTAGCACTTCATCGCTTGGACCTAATCCTTCACCCTGCACAAAAAGTTGATTTCCCTGATCAATAGCTAAGAAAAATACACCGGCCGTTAACGCAGCACCTGACAATAGATCCAAGCCGTAGCTAGACCGGCTGGGTACTTTTACCACTTCTATATCCTGAATTGTTACGTCGTAAAATCTAAATTTGATGGTAGTACCCGTTACACCTGTAATCATCTGATCGTAATAAAACTTATCATCTTTCAGTCTGAAGATGATGTTATCACCGGAAGCATAGGTATGAATAACTTTGTTCCTTTTTTTAAGTTGCAGGTAGTACTGAGCCGAAAGTGGCGGCATGAACAGCAAAAAGAAGCAAAGAAAAAGAATGTTTTTAACCATGAACAAAAAAGAGTAAACAAAACAAAATTAAAGTATACCATTACGGCCTAAACAAAGTAGAACCTGGCGACAGACGTACCAGCAAAAAGGCCGTATCTCTAAGGAGATTTACTAAAGGAAAAAGTCCGCCGGCTTTTGGGTACGTAAAAATCTGTAGTGAACAGCCTGTAACCACCTGCTTTAATTTTAAACTTTCTCTTTTTCAGAAGGCGTAGTAGCAAACCGAAGCCAATGATTGAGCCTCCGATAATAAGTGTTTCGCTACTTGGCCCAAATCCTTCATTCTCAATGAATAACTGATTAAACTGGTCACCAACCAGGAAGAGCTCCCCGGCCGTGATAGCTATTGTAGATGTGAGATCTATTCCGTATTGCTTCCTATCTCGTATTGTTACGAATTCTATATCACTAAAGGCCACCTCAAAAAGTCGGAATTTGATGATGCTGTCCGCTAAACCTATAATCATCTGATCGTTAAGGTAATCATCTCCTTTTAATTTGAACGAAATATTATCACCAGCAGCATAGGTGTGAATGACTTTGTTTCTTTTTTTGAGTTGGAGATAATACTGCCCTGATAGTGACGAGGCAGTTAGGATGAGGAAGAACACTAAGGCAATTCTTTTAGCCATATACAAAAAGCCACCCATCTGAGAGAAGATAGCTTCAAGATGTTACTATTTACACTTTATGTATCCAGCCAAATTTGTCGTCAATTCGACCGTACTTAATATCATCTAACGCTTTCAACACCTTATGAGAGAAATCTCGATTCGCCACTTCCGGTAGCTCATAATCGGTACCATCGTGGCCGATCAATTCAATTTGAGCAATTGTAGCGGCAGTTCCCGCACCAAAAGCCTCCTGTATTCTGCCCTCTTTAGCAGCGGAGATAACTTCTGAGACCTCAATTTTCCGTTCCTCTACCTCTATTCCCCAATCACGAGCCATGGTGATTACGCTATCCCGGGTAATTCCATTGAGTATAGTGTCTCCGAGTTTTGGTGTTACTAACTTGTCATCCATCATGAACATAATGTTCATGGTGCCCGATTCCTCAATGTACTTGTGTTCTTTTCCGTCCGTCCATATTAGCTGATCATATCCCTGTTCCTGGGCTAGCTTAGCGGGATATATCGCCGGACCGTAGTTACATCCCGTTTTGCAAAAACCACTTCCCCCCTCTACGGCGCGTACATAATGCTCTTCAATCTTAACTTTTACCGGCTTCGAATAATAGGCACCCACCGGACACGTAATAATCATGAATCTGAAATCTTGAGAAGGACGAATACCAATAAAGTCATCATCAGAAAAAAGAAAAGGTCTGATGTAGAGTGAACTTCCTGCCTGGGAAGGTACCCAATCAACATCTATATTCAATAGCGTGCTGAGACCCTCATAATATAATTGCTCCGGTATAAGCGGCATACACATTCTTTCTGCAGAGGTATTCAAGCGTTCCAAATTCTTATCGGGTCTGAAAATCAGAATTTCACCTTCAGCACTCTTATAGGCCTTGAGACCTTCAAAAATGGATATACCGTAGTGTATAGATGGGCTGGCCGGGCTTATACGAAGATCTTCATAGGGGTCAATTCTAAAATTTTCCCACCGTCCGTTTTTGTATTCAGAGGCAAAAAGATGGTCCGTATAAACTTTGCCAAACTGTACGTCATCAAAATCAACCTGATGGATTTTAGAATTTGGATTCTTGTTAATTGCTATATTCAACGTCTCTACCATTGCCTTAAATTTTATTTGAAAAATAAGCGACTTGACTGTCGGACCCAGGTGTAAAGGTAACCAAATAGGCCGACTTCTACAGTTTAGAAATCCAAGGAGTTTCCTCGATTTTAAGCTCCTGGGCCATTACTCTGGACAAAACAAATAAGTAGTCTGAAAGCCGGTTCAAATACTGAATTACCAGTTCATGCACCTGATTATGCTCAGAAAGTGCTACCACCAAACGCTCTGCTCTCCGGCATACGCAACGGGCAATATGGCAAAATGAAACAGATGGATGTCCTCCGGGTAAAACAAAACTTCGTATCTCCGGCAGCTCATCATCCATAGCGTCCATCGCAAACTCAAGATTTTGAACATCCGAAGGCGAAAGCTCAGGAACTTTTACTTTGTTATTGCCCGGCTCGGTAGCCAGGATAGAACCCATCGTAAAAAGCCGGTCTTGAATTTCGATCAATACGTCTGATTTATTGCTGTTTACCGGCTGGTCGCGGAGTAAACCTACGTAAGAGTTCAACTCATCTACAGTCCCATAGGCTTCTATTCTTACGTGCGATTTACTGACCCTTGATCCACCGAATAATGCTGTGGTACCTTTATCACCTGTTTTGGTGTATACTTTCATTTTTTCTAAACTTCCTCGGGTTGCTTATTGCGAGTCACATTGTTATTGATATCGTCTTTTTCTACCAACCCATCACGAAGCCGGATAATGCGATGCGCATAATGGGCTATGTCATCTTCATGTGTTACCATAATAATGGTGTTACCATTATCGTGTAAATGTTGGAAAAGGTCCATGATATCATAAGAGGTCTTTGTGTCCAGGTTTCCCGTAGGCTCATCGGCCAAAATAATGGATGGATTATTCACCAAGGCTCTTGCGATGGCTACTCGCTGTCTTTGACCTCCTGATAATTCGTTAGGTTTATGGTCTGCTCTATCCCCCAAGCCGACATTTTCAAGCGCCTGTAAGGCCATCTCATCCCGGTCGTCTTTGCTGTAACCTGCGTAAATTAACGGCAGGGATACATTATCTAAAGACGTGGCCCTGGGTAAGAGATTGAAAGTTTGGAAAACAAAGCCAATTTCTTTGTTCCTGATTTCGGCAAGTTCATTCTCAGTAAGATCACTTACATCATTGTTATTCAAAATATAGTGACCAGAGGAAGGCGTATCAAGGCAACCTATAATGTTCATGAGAGTAGACTTCCCAGAACCTGAAGGTCCCATAAAGGCTACATATTCTCCTTGATTGATTTCAATAGATACGGATTTTAAGGCTTCAACGGTTTGGGTACCCATTTTGTAAACCTTCGCGATCTCGCTTGTTTCGATAATTTTTGTCATGACCTTCTAGATGTTGTTATGCAACCAAAAATAGAGAATTAATACGGCGAATAACGTATTTAAGCTGCAATAGACCAGGCTTTATTCCTTAAGCGGTTAAATAAAAAACTAAGTGTAGGCCACTAACCAGTTAATCAGGTCACAACGGGTTCCAGGCTGCGAAGGAACTCTAATGTACTGGCAATGACTTCGTTATCCTTGAGAATTCTATTATGCCCCAAGCCCTTAGTAACTATGAGCTTTGCTTCAGGACAATTTTCCTGCATAATCTCAGGATTTTTCATAGAAACTTCCCGATCATTCCTGTCATAAATAAAAAGTAATGCTGTGTTTTTGACTTCACTTACAATGTTACTAGCAGAATATTGCTCAAATCTTTTCCCGAACGTTTCGAAGATGTACTTCTCGAAATAGGGCACACATTTTTTTGAGGCTCCAATTTTCTTTCTGAATTCATCGACAATCTCTTGCGCTATGGCCGGGCTTGCGATCATTGTCAGCCTTTCCGTTACTTGAAAGTCCTTAATCGCGTGCAGTGAAGCCACCCCGCCAAGAGAATGCCCCACCACCATTTTAAACCTGCCGTATTTTTCGTAAAGCAACTTTATAATTCCGGCAAATTCCAAGATATGGGATCTGTGCCCTTCGGATAGTCCGTGTCCGGTAGAATCGAAGGCAATAACGCTGTAACCCGCCTGGTTGAAAACCGGAATGAACTTATGAAATTGTGTTGCCCTTCCCATCCAACCGTGCACAAAGAGTACCGGACTGCCTTGCCCCCATTTGTAGACCTGTATTCTTTTGTGCCCAAATTCTAGGGGCAATCTTTCGGCGTTAGCTGCTATATCTCTTTCCGCTTGGGGAACTTCAAAACGAGCTGTGGAAAAAAAGATCCTGACGAACCACCGGTGAGCTAACCAAGGCCAGATTCGTTCTACTTTTGAAAATAACAGCCCTATAAAAACAAGCTTTAGCGGTACCTTAATTTTCTTTTTTGTCATGCTTGTAGTGATTAATCGAAAGCATTATGTCTCTGACACGCTGAGGTGGAGCAATGACTTTTCTACGTTTAAGATCGAACCAAGCACCGCGATAAATCATTTCGGCTGCTACATCTCCATTACCCTTGTAAACAAGATGCTTAATCGACCATTTTCTACCGTCCTCCGTTATCTCAAGAAGTTCACAGTCGATACTGACCTTCTCACTCAAGAGCACTTCTCTGATGAAATTGGTTTGGGTACCAAACAAAATCGGTGCTACGCCAGACCTCATTAGTTCATTAAACGAAAGATTGTGATCATCGAAAAAGCGAATTCTGGTTTGATCTCCATAATCGAGATAAACCGTATGCCTTAAATGCAAGTTAGGGTCAACGTCCGCCCATTTCACTTCAAATTCTGTCGAATATTTTCTGTTCATTTTAGAGACCATTCGGTCTTTTTTAGTTAAAAAAAATTTAAGAGTCACTCTTTTTTTCAGCCCCTCTCTTATCAGATGTTAGCAGCAACTTTTGCTGAATATGTTTTTTCATAAAATCAGAAGCTATCCGAACGCTGAGGTCGTGGTCTTGAACCCTGGACATAATAATAGCTCCCTCCAGCGTCATAATCAACAAACTGGCAAACTCTTTAATGTCTACATCCTTCCTAAATACACCTGCATCCATTCCCTCTCTGAGCTTAATTTCCACGTAAGTAATCAAGCTCTCTATACCCATTCGCGCTTTTTGTTTCAGTTTAGGATGCGTATTGGTAGAATCCATGGCGGTATTGAAAATAGGACAGCCCCCACCCTTTACCACCGGGTCATCAGCGAAAGAAGCAAAGGCATCAATAACCGTATACAACTTTTGCAATGGCGTATTGGCCTCACCCAATAATTTTCTAAAACGCTTAATAACTCGGTTATAACTATAGTCAAATGCTTCGGTGGCAATCTCATCTTTATTTTTAAAGTGGTTATAGATACCTCCCTTTTGAAGTTTCGTGGCAGTCATAATATCGCTGAGCGAACATCCGTGGTATCCGTAAGAATTAAACAGCTCCGCCGACTTAGTGATTATTTTAGCTTTGGTATTCGTCCCTTTGCTCATTAGTACCGACCGGTTGGTCTTTTAAAGATAAGAAAAAAATAAAAGCCCTCAGGCTTTAAACTGAAAACTAACCGTAGAACTTGAAAAATCATTGATATCATAGGTACGCTCGGCAAAAAGGATCTCATTAGCATGAGTAATCAATACCGCAGTAGAACAGCGCGTTCCGTAATTTGGGCTCTTAATGAATACGGGCGAAAGCATTTTTTCATGTTCCAGGCCGACCCCCGTGTCTGGCAAATCAGATTCGTCAGCTTTTACGTCATCAAATAAGAGCGCAAAAAGCGACTCAATGTCGATTACTTCTTTTTGTAATACTTGGTCAAGTTTAGCTTTTCCCTTTATGACTTTAGGCCAGGGAGTATCTAAAAGTGCATTGCTCAACCCATGGGTACCCGGATTAACCCGATGCACTCCTGATTGGTAGTTACCATAATAGTAGAGATCATCCCGACTACCACAGATCAAATTAAACCCGTTATATCGCTGACCTGCCTCTTCAATCTCCTGGAGATAACTTTCAGGATCTTTTTCGTTGATCAGATAATTACTTACCAGACGGCCTCTGGAAGGAGCAGAAGATTGGATGTTCTGAGGATCCCGGTAATTGGTGAGCATACTGAACCTCCCAGACTTAGACAGGCCCATCCAGGTACCTCCCGCCTCCACATCCTGCCCTGCTAAAACAGTCGGCTGGTCTTTCCAAAATTTAGCCACTTCGGTAGGGCGACGATAAAACTCATCGCGGTTAGCTGCCACCACCAGCCTATAGGTAGGATGGTTTTGATGAGAGAAAAGAATTAAACACATGCGCTAAACATAATTGAGAGATTTATACTGACATCAGAGTAAACAATATCGCTATGTTAATCATAATTCGAAAAAAACCCCTACCAGCCTGCCGGCAAGGCAGGAATCCCCTGAAGGAACCTCCCTAAGTTAAATAGGCACCCCTTCAGAGGCTGGTGTCTTCTTGAATTTGTTGAAAAATCTATGTTTAAAGACATGAGGAATAGATTTCTATTGCATATTTATTTATGGTAGCCGGATGCCACTAATAGATCTATATCCTTACTCTGAAAATAGTTCCAATTGAGCCGGTAGTAATTGAAATGACATACGATGAAATGGAGTAGGCCCCAAGTGCCTGATTGCGTCTCTGTGAACGTGAGTAGGATATCCCGCATTGGTATGCCAACTGTATTCCGGGTAGTCCCTTCCAATCTTCTCCATATATTCATCCCGATAGGTTTTTGCTAAAATAGACGCTGCGGCTATGGATAAAAATTTACCGTCACCTTTAACGATGCACTCAAATGGAATATCGTTATGCGGTTTGTACCGGTTACCGTCAATTAGTAGTAGCTCGGGATCTGGACTTAACTGATCGATAGCTCTTTGCATAGCGAGGTAGCTTGCATTTAAAATGTTGATCTCATCGATCTCCCGGTTATCTACAAATCCCACCGCCCAGTGCAATGCCTCATTTTCTATATCAATCCGAAGCTTTTCGCGTACTTTCTTTGGTAGTTTCTTGCTGTCATCTAGCTGCTTATTTTGATATCCTGAGGGAAGAATTACGGCTGCAGCTACCACAGGTCCAGCTAAGCATCCGCGACCGGCTTCATCGCAACCGGCTTCTACTTTATGGCCCGTAAATGACGCTTTTAACACAGGACAAAAGTAGTTGTTCAATGGGCATTTACAAATCGCAGCTTCACTTCTTACCCTTTCGATAAAACGCTAGTTTTGTCTCATGACCAGAGCTAAGAATCCGTGGAAAACACTATCTTCCGTGCCGCAATATGATAATAAGTGGATAGAAGTAGTGGAAAATCAAGTAATCAACCCCGGTGGAGGGAAGGGTATCTACGGAAAAGTACATTTTAAGAATCAAGCCATAGGCATAATACCCGTTGACCATGATCTAAACACTTGGTTAGTTGGCCAATATCGCTATACCCTTGACGAGTATTCCTGGGAAATCCCTGAAGGAGGAGCCCCTTTCGGCGAAGAACCACTCTGTGGTGCTAAGCGGGAGTTAAAAGAGGAAACGGGCATGACGGCCGAAAAATGGGAATATGTAATGCGTTTCCATACATCAAACTCTGTTACCGACGAAGTAGGCCATATTTATCTGGCTCAAGATCTTACAAAAGGGGAAAATAAACTTGAAGAATCCGAAGCCGATTTGATGCTTATGAAAGTACCATTGCCGGAAGCAATAGAAATGGTAATGGATCAAAAAATTACCGATAGTATGAGTGTTGCCGGACTGCTCAAAGTAGCTAGAATGTTTAAGATTTAAAAACACCTCTATTGCTTTTCAAGGCAACTCTATTTAGTTCGAGATCGCTTTGAATTACTCCAGGTAATGCAAGACTACAAAGCGCATTTGAAAAAAAATTTGCTGCTAGCCTACCCGGTTATGATTAGCCAAGTTGGTCACATGATGGTCAATGTAGCGGACAGTATTATGGTAGGTAAGCTGGGAGCCTTGCCGTTAGCCGGCGCTTCTCTTGCTAATGTCATCTTTCACCTGCTTATGACCTTTGGTATCGGCATCTCGTACGCGATAACCCCCTTAGTGGCTACCGCCAATGGTGAAGGCAATCATGATCGCGTTGCTCAAATTCTAAAAAATGGGTTTTTGCTAAATACGGTGACCAGTATGCTGCTTTTTATGCTGGTTTTTGCGGGAAGTCCGATACTCTTTTATTTGGATCAACCCGAAGATGTGGTAACCGCTGCCGTGCCCTATTTAAATATAGTAACGCTTTCGCTTATCCCTTTAATGCTATTTCAGACGTTCCGGCAGTTTGCCGAAGGACTGGCTCAAACAAAGCAAGCGATGTTTATCGTTATCGCTACAAATGTTATCAATATTGGCTTGAACTATTTTCTCATTTATGGAAAGGCAGGCTTTCCGGCGTTAGGTTTAAACGGAGCGGGATGGGCCTCCTTCATTTCCCGGGTAATACTCGCCGTCTGGATGATGAGCTACATTTACCTCAGTTCCCGCTTCAGCAAGTATCGAGATGGGTTTAGCCTAAAATATTACAGCAAAGCACTTATTAAACGTTTAGCGGAAATCGGTTTGCCTGCCGGCTTCCAGTTTATTTTCGAAGTGGGCGCATTTGGTTTTGCGGTGATCATGATGGGTTGGATAAGTACGGAAGCTCTTGCAGCTCATCAGATAGCTGTAAACCTGGCCGCCGTAAGCTATATGGCAGCATCAGGATTATCTGCTGCAGCGACCATACGCATAGGCAATCAATTAGGCCGAAAAGATATACTGACGCTCAGAGCAGCAGCATTCACCCTCTATGGTATGGTGATCGCATTTATGCTACTAAGTGCTTTTGTATTTGTGTTAGGTCGCTATTTTCTACCTTCCCTTTACATCAATAATCCAGAGGTAATTCATATCGCTTCCTCGTTAGTGGTTATTGCTGGTTTTTTTCAGCTTTCAGACGGTATACAGGTGGTGAGCCTCGGAGCGCTGCGTGGTTTGCAAGATGTAAAAATACCATCCGCTATGACGTTTATGGCCTACTGGGTTATAGCTTTGCCTATGGGTTATTGGCTCGCATTTAAACTTAACTTGGGAGCTGAAGGAATTTGGTACGGTCTATTGATCGGACTCACGCTGGTGGCAGTTGTGATGACTATTAGGTTTAATAAACTAACAAAAGCACTGGTTTCCAAGGTTTAGCAATTACCTTTACGGTATCAGTCATGCACAAACCATAGCGCTCTATCAACCTCTTCTACAATCTATTGCCATGAAAATAGTCGGCTCAATACACGATGCCGAAGATATAGTGCAGGAAACATTCCTAAAATGGCTTACCCTTGAAAAAGAAAAGATCAATAACACTAAGGCTTATTTAGTAAGGGCAGTTACTAATAATTGTTTGAATCACCTGGCCTCGCTAAAACAGAGGAAGAATGAGTACCTGGAAAATGTCAAGCCCGCTGAAATGATCGATTGGCATTTCATTGCCGAGGTAAAAAAGATTGATCTTGATCACGAAGTCTCCCACGCGCTAAATATTCTGCACAAAAAGCTAGAGCCACTGGAAAAGGCTATTTTTTTGTTGAGAGAGGTATTTAATTTCGAATACGAAGAATTACAGCACCTCTTTGATAAAAAGAAAGAGAATTGCCGACAGCTTTTTTGCCGGGCAAAAGAAAAGCTGAATAATGAAAGTGTGAAAATAAAAATACAGGTTCCTAATCCCACCTCTTTTTTTCAAAGCTTTAAAAAAGCCAGTGATCTCGGGCAGATCAGCGATTTTATTCAACATCTTGGGAATGATATTTCTACGCGATTAAAAAAAAACTAAAATAATCTGGATTTGTTGTCACAAAAAGTTTGAATCTCTGTCATAGAAGATCAGACTCGACAAGAATAAAAAAGTTAAGATGGAAGTTATATTAATCTTTTTCGTAGCACATTGGTATCTTTCTCTCTTTTTCCAGACCTTCTTTTTGCACAGGTACGCATCTCATGCTGCTTTCACCATGAGCAAAGGTTGGGAAAAAGTGTTTTTCATCCTTACCTGGTTTTTTCAAGGCTCAAATTACTTAAGTGCTTATGGTTATGGCATCATGCATCGGATGCATCACGCTTTTGCCGATACACCAAATGATCCACATTCGCCTAAATATGACGAAAGCTTGTTTAAAATGATGTGGAAAACTAAAACCATTTATTCTGCTATCACCAGTAAACAGATGAAGGTAGACCCTCGTTTTACACAAAACGTTCCTGAATGGACCGCTTTCGACGCTTTCGCACGCTCTTGGGTGTCGAGAATCCTATGGGGCGCGATCTACGTAGCGGTATATTGGGCTTTCGCTACCGAATGGTGGTTATGGCTTTTATTACCCGTGCAATTCTTGCTATCTCCCATACACGGAGCCATTATAAACTGGTTTGCGCACAAATACGGTTACACTAATTTTGAAGTGAAAGATACCTCTAAGAACTTTTTGCCCTTTGACTTTTTAATGATGGGTGAGAGCTATCACAACAACCACCATAAATATGGTAATCGTGCCAATTTCGGAGGTTACCGATGGCATGAAATTGACCCTACTTATTTGATGATCCGGCTTCTCAACCGGCTTGGCGTAATTCAGCTGGCGAAAGAAAAGCAAATGATTCCTGTAGAGGTTAAAAAAGCGGCCTGATAAGCTCTGCTAAATTC
>JBCCIX010000067.1:0-13135 GCA_039028075.1 Bacteroidota bacterium
AATGGTGGCTTGGATTTTTATATTATCCATTAACGGTAGCTCTAGTGTTTGACCGTCTTTCCACTTTTTTAAATTACCAATCATACATTTCCATGAGCAATTGCCTTTCACAAGCATGGCTGATGGTACATCTGAAGTTGGCAATATCGGCTCTAAGAGGAAAATCTCAATGTGGGCACCTGTGTATTTATAAAAATGAAGCCTGGCGGGAATGACTCTAGTATTGTTGAAAAACAGGGTACTTTCGGATGGAATATACGATCCAATATTTTTAAATACATCTTCGCTTATATCTCCATTTTTATACAACAGAACTTTAGAATTACTTCTATTCGCGAGAGGAAACTTTGCTATTCGTTCTTCTGGTAAGCTGTAAGTATAATCTTTTAAGTCGATGTCGTTGTGGACCGCCATTTGCAGCCCCCAAATATAGTACGTAAGTGGGAAGTAATACTAAGCGATGTTATCTTTGATGATGCTAAAAACTACTTATCAAAAGTACACACTCAGATTTAAGTTCGACGCGGGTACATCCAGAGGTATCTTAAAAGAGAAAGATAGCTGGTTCATTGTAGTTTGGGATGAAACCAAAAGTGAGATCCGTGGAATTGGCGAAGCAGGTCCCTTAAAAAAACTGAGCGTGGATGCTCTTGAAGATTTTGATTCTAGGTTAGCAAGTGTGCTGGCAAGATTGGAGGGCAATAGGCTTCCAGCGAATGATGAGGGAATATACGACCTTGTAGGGAATTTGGTTCCCGCTGAGCTTCCTTCCATTGTATTTGGTTTGGAAACTGCCTTATTAGATTTGTTGCATGGGGGTAGGAGAAAACTGTTTTCTACTTCTTTTTACGATAGCGAGGAGCGAATTCCGATAAATGGCTTGATTTGGATGGGACATACAGAGTCTATGCTTTTACAAATTTCAGATAAGGTCGAGGCCGGCTTTGATTGTATTAAAATGAAGATCGGTTCTCTGAATTTCGATAAGGAGTGTGACATTCTGGATTTTGTGAGGCGAAAATACTTTCAAAAAGAGCTAATACTGAGGGTAGATGCCAACGGCGCTTTTAGGCCCGAAGAGGCACTTAGCAAACTAAATCAGTTGAGTAAATATAATTTGCACTCCATTGAGCAGCCTGTACAAGCCGGTCAGAGCGCATTAATGAGGGAGCTCTGTTCAAATAGTCCAATTCCTATTGCATTAGATGAGGAACTTATTGGGATACATGATTACGATGAAAAAAGGGCCTTGTTAGAGGCAATTTCACCACACTATATTATCCTGAAACCAACGCTGATCGGCGGTTTCAAGTCTTCGCTCGAGTGGATAAAAATCGCTGACACGCTAAATATTGGCTGGTGGATGACATCTGCTTTGGAATCAAATATAGGATTAAATGCTATCTGTCAGTTGGCTTCGTTTGCCCATGCTAAAGGTCATCAAGGCTTAGGCACAGGTCAATTGTACACGAATAACCTTGAATCCCCGCTGACCATAAGCAAAGGTTACATACATTATGACCAGACGAGGCCATGGGAGTTGGGTTCTATGGCTACCTAAGGGTTATTGATGATGTTGGTTTTCGTAAAACCTACGCAGCGTGGGTTGACATTTTTTGTGATGGGTCTCGGTGAGTATCCTTGTAGGAAACTGCGTTAGTTGACTCTATTTGCATTTCGCTGCATTCGATTTTGTCTTCTATGGAGGACATTCTTAGTGTTTTGCTCAAGTCAAAGCTCTTATTACCCTAATCCAGGTTGGTCTAGTCCACTCTATGCATTGTTTATTAATTTTCAAGAAATCTGATGGGTACGGACACCATCGTTCTATCCCACATCATTTTTAAATCCGCCTTCTCATTAACTTGAGAGAAGGTAATGGTAAACGGTTCCCATACCACATCTCTATCTGTAGTTTTGGTTCGCACTTTTATGCGCATAACATCTGAACTTTCTACATAATTGTAAGCACCCCACTGTCCTAATTCACTATTGAAAATGATCACCCATTCATCTGGGCGCGGAATAGTAAAAATGGAGTAGGTTCCCTTGGCTAGAGTATCTTGATTAATAAGGATATCATCGGTTAAGGTAATTTCGGTCGCTTCATTTGCCCCCGTCCGCCAAACTTTTCCGTAAGGCACCAAAGTACCAAATATCTCACGCCCTTTTTTATGCGGTTGACAATAGGTTATTTTAATGTAAGTGTCTTTGTACTTAATGGATTCAATAGAAGTAGGACTCGGTCTTGACTTAAGTGCTTCTTGAGCCTTTAATTGAACCGATAAACTAAAAAGGAGCGCCAGACAGAAGATTAATCGCTTTCTATTTTGCATAGTTTCTTGCTTATAAAACTTAGGAATCAGATTCAACACTAAGTGATCAATAACCATACCCTAAAATACCGAGCCGTAAATTTGGTGATAACCTGCGATCCTCATTTGCTTCTCCGGGTACTCTCCACTGTTTAAAGTAAAGCATGGAAATTGAAATTTCAGCTATACGATTAAAGTTCTCTAAATGTCTCGATTAAGCCGGCACTCTTGCCTTTATATCGTGCAATTAATAACGGGTGGTTCATCTTGTCGTTCACCATTTGTTCGGCGAGACTTCCTAAAAATAGAGCGGCAGCTGCGGTACGGCCTTTGGCACCTATAAAGATGAAATCCGGTTGTATTTGGTCGGCTAAATCATAGATGTCGCTGGCTAAATTATCGTTTTTATCTAGCGAATAGGTCTCCTCAATTTTATAGCCTTTGGTATCTATATTCTTGATAAATTTTTTAAATTTTTCTTTGGCATGCTTGTGCATAAGTTTGCCAAACTCTTCAAATGACTTTCCCGTGTAGTGGTAGCCAACTGGCACGGAATACACATTTTGGCAAACGATACTTTTTACGGACTGGGTTTTAGTAGCGAAGTCGATAGCCTGCTCCAAAGCGAGTTTAGCGTAGGTGGAGAAATCTACCGGAACCATTAACTTCTCCACTTTTAGCTTTACTTTTTGCACGGTTTCAGGTACTATCAGTAAGTTGCAGATAGCTCTTCTCGCCAGCCTCATGGTGGTACCTGCTTGCCCGGGTAGGGTTTTCTTTTGGCCTACTAGGATCACGTCGGCATCAAATTTATTTGCCAGTTCAAGCATCCTGGGAGGTTGCCCTTTCTCAACAGTAAAAGAGATATCGACCTTTTTCTCCGGCTGAAAATTTTGATCAACCGTTTTCTTAATCTCTTCTCGCCGTTCATTAATTGCATTCTCCTCCATGAGTGGAAATTCCTTTCTTACTTCTGAAGGGATACTTAAATTACGAATAAGGTGTACAAACATTACTTTTTCTGTCGATGAATGATCAGAAACGAAGGCGGCATATCGTACTAATGAACTGTCGAGTTCAGAAGTATCCAGTCCAACGAGAATATTTTTGAACGGCTCCATAAACGGACTTACTATTTCGGCAAAGTTATATAAACCAATATCATCCCCACTGATTTGCTAGGGTTATTAACTGGCGATTTTACCTAATTCATCGGCGAGGTACTCCACTTGCTCCTTAGAGTGCGTCGGGAAGTTTGCAATTCGAATATGTTTGTTTTTGTATGCGCCATATCCACTTCCTATTATCATGCCTTTTTTTGAGAGTAAATCTATGATTTTACGGCTGTCAACCGAGGTTTCCGCAACTACGGTGGTCTTCGATCTATGTAAGGGTTTCTCTACAAAAGGTTTTAATACATTACTTTGCTCAATTACATGGTAAAGCACGGCCGCTTTGTAATCGGTTTCGCGCCGGATCATATCTAAACCTTTGGTAAGCATATCTTCTATGACTTTTCCAAGTAGGTAAATTGAGAGAACATTTGGGGTTTCAGGAGTTTGGTGTTTTTCAGCCTTTAGCAGCAGCTCGGGTAAGGAATGATAAGAACCTACGGATAAGCCAGCGTTTAGAAGTTCCTCCGATTTATTAATACAGCGGTCATTTACGATCCAAACACCCAATCCCGCAGGCAAACCAAAGCATTTCTGAACTGAAAAATAAGCTGTATCAACGTTTGAATAGTCGATATGCGCATAGGGAACAGATGAAACAACGTCCAGCGCCAGTAGTTGATCGTAAAAACCTTGCCTTATCTTAACCACGTCTTCGAGTGGATGAGCCGCTCCAGTGCTCGTTTCATTTTGAGTCATGGCAATGATTTCGCATGATTCTGGAATAAGAACGGATTCAACATTAACAACTTCACCTTCTGCTACGCGAATAGCGGTGCTCTTTCTACCGAGATGGGTAGAAATAGAAGCGAAGCGATTGGAAAACGCACCGTTTACGAAATGGCAGGATTCAAATTGTACGAGATTCTGAATACAGCGCTCCCATATTTCCGTAGCGGAGCTCGTAAAAAAAATATGGTAGCCGTCCGGTAAATCCAAGAGACGCCTTAGGTTAAGGGTAGTGGTCTTAAAAATATCCTGAAATGCCTGACTTCTATGAGAGATGCACGGCACATTTTCTTTTAAGGCTGACCTAAGGTGCTCTTCGATGGTGAAATAAAGCTGAGATGGGCCAGGGGTGAAGTAAAATTTGTTCATGTGTATTCAAAATTAGTTAACAACATTAAAATGCAGTTAACATTTCCTTAGACTTTGATAACTGATACTTAAAACGCCATTGACATTCAAGTAAAGGCAAACGAATACATTTGCTACAGATGGTGAATAAGATACCCACTTGGTACTTTGATTATTGGTGTTCGCAGGAAAAACGAAATTGGTTTTCCGGTTTTTTGAACGCTAAACAGAATGGCCAGTAACATGTGTGGGATCATTTTTTTAACTAAAACTGTCAAGCCATGGAGCCACAAAAACGTGAAGTAGATATTGCCATTATTTCAGATGTGCACCTCGGTACCTACGGATGTAATGCTACTGATCTTCTCCGATACCTTAAGACCATAGAACCTAAGAAATTGATCTTAAATGGAGATATTATTGACATATGGCAATTTAATAAGCGGTATTGGCCCAGTTCCCACATGCAGATTGTTAAGCACATTACCGCTTTACTGAGTAAGGGTACAGAAGTGGTCTACATAGCCGGTAATCACGATGAAATGCTAAGAAAATTCATTGGCTTTACGCTTGGGAAATTCAGTATCAGGAATAAAGTAGTATTGAATATTGATGGTAAGAAAACGTGGGTATTTCATGGAGATGTCTTCGACGTTACCATGCAACACTCGAAATGGTTAGCTAGGTTAGGAGCCGTGGGGTATGACATGCTGATCATGCTCAACACCTTTGTCAATTTTGTTTCTCGCCTTCTCGGCAGAGGCAAGATATCTCTATCAAAAAAAATAAAAGATGGGGTAAAAACCGCGATCAAGTTTATCAACGATTTTGAGAATACTGCGGCTGATATTGCGATAGAGAACAGATATGATTATGTGATTTGCGGTCATATACATCATCCACAGATGCGCAGAGTAAAAAATGATAAAGGCTCAGTGATGTACATGAATAGTGGTGACTGGGTTGAAAATTTGACCGCCCTGGAATATTCCAATGGGCATTGGAGATTATATAGCTTTCAACAAGATCTGCTGGCACAGTCCGTAAATGTGAACAACAAAAGGAAAAAAGAACGGAATACCGAACACCTTTTTAACGATATGGTGCAGGAATTTTTAACAGTGAAGCAGGCGTGAAAATTTTGTATGCTATTCAAGGCACTGGTAACGGTCATTTGAGCAGGGCTATCGACATAGGGCCGGCTTTAGAAAATCATGGTAAGGTGGATTACTTCATTAGCGGCGCGCAGGCCGATATTGACTTCCCTTACGAAGTAAAGTATAAATCAAAGGGGCTTAGTTTTTATTTTGGGAAACGCGGTGGTATTGACTACGCACTTACCCTATTCAAAAACTCGGCCAGCCGGGTTTACAAAGAACTTAGGTCTTTTCCAGTAGAAGAATACGATTTGATCATTAATGATTTTGAGCCCATATCGGCTTGGGCAGCAAAGCTCAAAGGTAAAGAGTGTATAGCGCTAAGTCACCAAAGCGCTTTGCTTGGACATTACTTTCCTAAACCCGCAAAGACCGATCTCATTGGTGAAACGATACTCAAAAATTACGCACCAGCGGCAAAGTACTACGGATTTCACTTTGAAGCGAAGGGAGGTTCGATTTTCACGCCCATCATCCGAAAAAGCATAAGGAAGGCCAAAGTCAAAAATGAGGGACACTACGTTGTATATTTACCTTCCTATGCTGATGAGAGAATACTGCGCGTACTAAAACAGCTACCGGAGATTGATTGGCAGGTGTTCTCAAAACACACGAAAAAAGGTGATACTTATGGTAATGTTACTGTTCATCCCATCGACGGTGATCTTTTCGTAGAAAGCATTACCACATGTGAAGGAGTGCTATGCGGCGCCGGTTTTGAAACACCGTCAGAAGCTTTGTTTCTAGGTAAAAAACTAATGGTTATACCTATGAAAAACCAGTATGAGCAACACTGTAACGCCGCTGCCCTTGCTAATTTGGGAGTTCCGGTATTCGGGCAGCTATCTAGCAAGTATATCCCGTACCTACGAGAAATAATATACAGCGACATGCCAAACCCGATTGCGTATCCTGACCAGACGGAGGAGGTGGTAGGGACAGTGATGAGAAGAGAGGTAGATCATGCGGCCTAAAAAGCATAAAATACTCATAGTAGACGATGATAAAGATATATTGGATTTGCTGCAGTACAATTTAGAACGGGAGGGTTACGAAGTTCGCAGTGAAACCAAGAGCACTAGATCGATTGAAACAGCACTACATTTCGCACCTAACCTTATAATTTTGGACATCATGATGCCTAATGTTAATGGTATTGAAGTCTGTAAACAGTTGAGGTCGATCGACCATTTTAAAAACACCTACATTTTCTTTTTGACGGCTAAATCAGATAAGCATCTACAGGTTGAAGCGTTGAATACTGGCGGTGATGATTACATTGAAAAAATTACGGGCTTACGTGCGTTATCTTACAAAGTGAGTACGGTACTTAAAAATAATCTTGTAATTCGAAAAAGCATTTCTGAGCTTAAAGTTGGAGACTTGATTTTGGATAGAAACCGCAGTATCGCCCGAGTCAAGGGGAGAAGCGTAGAACTTTCGAAACACGAGTTCGAGTTGCTCTATTTTTTGGCTCAAAATGCCAGAAAATCTATAACAGCGGATAGCTTGCTGCATACCATCTGGGGATCGGATGTCTACTTATTTACCAAGTCCATTGATACTTACGTGCAAAATATTAAGCAAAAGTTAGGAATCAATTTAATCGCCAGAGTTAAGAAAAATCAGTATCGTCTAAAGTCAGTTTGATTTACGATCGAGTGACCTGTAGGCTTCCAGAAGAAGTCGATTATTCTTGGCTTGAGTTACTCCGTGTATACGTTCTAATAAGCCTTGAGCGGCTTGCTGAATCGGTACATTTGGATAAAAGTTATCTCGAGCAAAGTGCACGTATTTTAGGACCTTGAATCCATCAAACCACTTGTGAAAGTTAGCAATAAAAGTGTTCCAATGGCCAGAGTTTTGCTTTATCCGATCTACGTTGGCGTATAGTTCAATGGTTTTTCCAAATTCGAAGAGAGGTTTCGGTAGTGATTTGAACCATTTGATCTTCAAATCATTGTAATCTTCAAGAAGACGTAGTTGAGTATAAAAAACCAGAAGGTCTTTGAAAATATCCAGGTGATATGTGCTAAGCGCCTTTTGAGCCATCCAATCGTTTACTGCTTTTCCGGTGCCAAAAGGGACCCTGTTACTTTTCCTGGGGGAAGGAATAACCTTGGTTCCGTTGACTTCTCCAAAACCTCCTAGTGGAATGATCTTGTGCAGGAAGTAAAAATCTTCTCCTGCTTTTCGCTTATTCATTCCACCTTGCTTTTGGTATGCATTATTTCTGACCGCCATGCTAGAGCCAATGGTTTGATAGGCATGGGGAAAGCCGGCATAGCGTAGGGCATGAACGTAGTATCTCAAAAAAAGCTCATAATCGGTGATGGCATGGTAAATATCCTCATCAAGTTTGCCGTCAAGAGGGTGTTCAAAGTAGATGCTACAGCCGGGAGAGTTGGGGTAACTTTCAAAAAAATGCTCCAGTACTAAAAGATAGTTGTCCAGGCAAAGACTATCAGCGTCAAAACAAGAGATTACTCCGTCCTGCTTACCTACCGAGTTCAATCTTCTGGCCGCTTCGTCCATAGCTATCTTACGGGCAAGTCCTACACCTGCGTGTTTAGCTGGTAATTCTTTTAAAAGAATATGAAAACGCAAGTGTGGAGCACTATATATTTCAGCAAATTCCTGCGCCTTGTGGTAAGTTACCTGATTCTGCTTTTTTACAGCCGCTGAGTCTTGCTCACTGTGGTTGATTACCACGATAACCTCAGCGTCCATTCGCCCGGGATGACAGTAAGCCAAACTTGCTAAGCTGCTTGTAAGTTCAGGTTCATCGTAACAGGGCACGGTCACCACCAGGCCGAGTTTTGGACTTGGCTTTTCTTTTATTAATGGATCGGCGTGAGCATATCGCTCAAAATATACGCTCAAGGTGCCAAGCGATTGATGGACCATTTGCCATCGTGATGAGTGTAAAGTATTCTATCGTGAAGCCGATTCGGACGACCTTGCCAGAATTCCATTTTCAAAGGTGTAAGAAGGTATCCCCCCCATTGCTCGGGCTTAGGTAGCACATTACTTTGTTTGTACTTTTCCATAAGATGCTTTTCGCGTTCCTCCAGCACTTTACGGTTTTCTATGATGGTACTTTGAGGTGAGGTCCATGCGCCGATCTGACTACCTTTTGGTCTACTTTGAAAATAACGCTCTGAATCTTCCTTGCTGATTTTCTCTACGTTACCCTGAATTCTTACCTGTCTTTCTAGTTCTTTCCAAAAAAAGAGCAAGGCGGCTGCAGAATTCTGTTCTAGGTCCTTGCCCTTGTCGCTTTGGTAGTTTGTAAAGAAAACGAAGCCATCCTTCTGTATGTTTTTTAACAGCACTACCCTTGAAGAAGGTATACCCTCTTTGTTTACAGTGGAAAGATCCATGGCATTTACTTCCTGGATCTCTGATTTTTGAGCTTCTTCAAACCAAAGTTGAAATTGTTTCAATGGGTTCTTTTTTACATCTCCAAGGTCAAGTGTATGCTTAGTATATTCTGCTCTTATGTCTGCTATTGAGGTACTCATACTTATATAACTTTAAACAAAATTAGCGGGTTTGCATATTTATTCACGTAAGCTTTCAATAAATCAATCTTTTCTTTTTACTTGGTCTAGGAATAAGTCGGTAAAAGTATGAAGTTGAGTATTGAATTAGCTTGCGAAAGTCCAAAAGAATGGATTGAAACGGTGATGGATGATTTTGATTCATTTCTCCAGGATCATGCTAATTGTGAAAGGAAGGCTTCAGCAATGGCTATGAGTTTCGTAGCCAAATATCCGGATAGAACAGAGATTATTCCCGAATTGATTGATACTGCGGTTGAAGAATTAGAACATTTTAAATCAGTGTATGAGATCATGGAGAATCGCGGTGTAAAGCTACCGGCAGAAATGACGCAAGACCTCTATGTAAAGCAGCTCATAGATCGCTGTCGCTCATCAAAAGAAGAGCGTTTTTTGGATCGGCTTTTATTAGCTTCAATCATTGAATGCCGGGGTGCTGAGCGATTTAGATTGGTTTATCAGTCTTTACCTGATGGCGAGCTAAAAAAGTTCTATCATAATTTATGGGCTTCTGAGGCTAAACATGGACATATCTTCGCGAAAATGGCGCTGAACTACTTTAGCAGGGATGAAGTTTATCAGCGGCTTAATGACCTCAATGATATTGAAGGTGAAATTCTGCAAAAGCTACCACTCAAAGCGGCGCTACATTAGATTATGGATTTTTTTAAATTCAAAAATAATATCAAACCAAAGCGGGGTAGTCTTCTAATCTCAGAACCGTTCCTGCCCGATCCAAATTTTGAGCGTACCGTGGTATTGCTTTGCGAGCATAATGAAGATGGTTCTTTTGGGTTTGTGCTGAACAAGCTTTCTTCCGTAACGCTAAATGAAATCATTGAAGGGGTAACTTCTACCAAAGCAAGCGTTTTTATTGGAGGTCCAGTCCAACAGGATACATTACACTTTATTCATAGATCTTCTCAGTTAGAAGGCGGCACGGAGATCGTGAAAGGATTATTTTGGGGCGGGGACTTTGAACAACTGATGAGCATCATTGATACGCGTGAGATCAATGAAAATGACTTTAAATTTTTCGTAGGCTATTCTGGATGGAGCGCCGGGCAGCTTGAAGAGGAATTAGCCGCAAATTCATGGATAGTGACACGACCTGCAAGCCCTGAATTAATGTTCGATGAACCAGCAGATAAACTTTGGAAGATCGTTCTAAGGAAGCTAGGAGGCAGATTTGATGTCTATTCAAATTATCCAATTGACCCCCGCCTTAATTAACCGTTTTTCTTATTTTTACATTGGTCCCGATGGGTTTGTGTGATAGGTAAAAGAAATGAAATGGCAGAGAAAGAGAACAGCGGTGCAGATGTTACATCTGAAAATCCCAAGAATGAGGAAAACAACGAGCGGGTTAAAGAAGCTTCTGAGCCTAAGGAAAAGGGCGATGCAGAAGACCAGTCAGTAACGGTCGAATCACTAGATTTTGATGTCTCCACCCGGACCGAGGATGCCGAACCTGCAACTGACGTAAAGCTGAGTAATGAGGATACCGAGACAGAACCTCTGAATACTACGGAAAAAAAAGACGAGGTAGCTCACCCCAAAGATGTAGATGTCAACAAATCAAAAGACGATACGCCCGAACACGTAGATCAGAAAAGTACTTCTGAAGCTACTAGCGAGGAGGCCGAGGATGAGAAAGCATCAGATGAAGTCGAGCCTGGAGCAGCCCCAAAATCTGAAATCCTGGAAGAAAACGAAGACAAGAAAGAGGCATTAGACACTACTTTAGCCACTAAGCAGGAATTGAATTCTGAGGAAGATCTGAGTGAGAAGGACGGTGAAGAAGAAGAAGAGCAAGAGGAAACCATTGATTATTCCCAACTCTCGAAAGAAGAACTTGTCAGTATTATCAAAGGGTTAGCTAAGGACAGCAATATCATAAAATCCGACAGGATTGCTCGCGAAGTAAAACCGTTTTTTGATGAAATTCGGGAAAAGGAAAGGGCTAGTGCTTTACAACGTTTTCTTGCCGATGGGGGTGAGGAGAGAGATTTTGATTTCAAGTACGATGAGCTGGATAATCGCTTTGACGCTAACTTTAAATTAATTCACGATCGAAAGGTACAATACGTTAAAGACCGCGAACTACAAAAAGAATCCAACCTAAAGAAGAAGGAAGGCATTCTAGAACGTCTCAGAGAATTTGTTGATTCGGAAGATCCAAATATTAGTTTTAATGATTTTAAGGAGTTTCAAAATGAATGGAGAGCTGTTGGTCCCGTGCCGCCAACCTATGCTAGAACGCTTTGGGCCAATTACAATGCGCTGGTAGATCGCTTTTACGACCACAGGAACATTTACTTTGAACTCAAGGAACTTGACCGGAAGAAGAATCTCGAACTCAAACTCGAACTCTGTGAAAAAGCCGAGCAACTATCGAAGATCGATAATCTGCCAGAGGCAATTAAGGCGCTAAATGAACTTCATCATGAATTTAAGCATATAGGCCCGGTTCCAAAAGATGAGCAAGAACCCTTATGGCAGCGGTTTAAAGCGGCCTCCGATGCCGTTTACGATAACCGAAAAGATTTTGTAGAACAACTAAAAAAAGAGTTAGAACAAAACCTTGTGGTTAAAAGGGAACTAGCGGAAAATATCCAGGAGTTTGCGTCATTCAGTACGGATAGGATTAAAGCGTGGAATACTAAAACCAAAGAACTTCTCGAGTTACAAAAAAAGTGGGAAGCGGTTGGTGGCATGCCCAGGGCAAAAGCTAAAGAGGTGAATAAAAAGTTTTGGGGTGCGTTTAAAACTTTTTTTCATAATAAATCTGCTTTCTTTAAGCAATTGGACAGTCAGAGAGAAGGAAATCTTGAGAAGAAAAGGGAATTAGTAAAACAAGCGGAAGAGCTTAAAGAGAGTACGGAATGGAACAAAACTGCAGATGCCTATAAAAAACTGCAGCGTCAATGGCGTGAAATCGGTCCGGTACCCGAGAAATTCAGGGAGTCTATTTACCAGGAGTTCAAGAAAGCCTGTGATTATTTTTTCGATCAACGCAGAAGCAATCAAAATGAAGCTGAAAAGGAGTACGTAGAGAACTACGCGCAAAAAATTAAGATATGTGAAGAACTTAATGAGGCTGCCAAGGCAAAGACCGGTTCTTTGGATCAGCTGAAAGAACTTCAAGAGAGGTTTAATGCGCTTGGTTTTGTTCCTCGGCGAAATATCTCAGAGACCAAGAAAAAGTATGCGCAAGCCGTTGAAGCCTATATTCAGAGTTTGGAAGGACTTTCAGAGACCGACCGACAGCGATTAAAAGTGCAAGACGAAGTCAATAAGCTATCTAGTGGACCAAACGCAGGGCAACGAATTTTTAAGAGGGAGCAGTCTTTGAGATATCAAATAGAGAAGATAGAAAATGATGTTTCTGTTTGGCGAAATAATATGGAGTTTTTTGCTTCGTCTTCAACAGCCGATAAACTAAAGAATGAGCTCCAGGAGAAAATTGACGGGGCAAATAGTGAACTTTCGCGGTTGAGGAACGAGCTACTGATTTTGAGATCGGTGACTTAAAATTTTATTGAACGGTAGTATTGCAATTTTTATGGGGAAACTTAAATTTGCATTCATTTTAAGACAAGCCTCCATAGCTCAGCTGGCCAGAGCAACTGACTTGTAATCAGTAGGTCGTTGGTTCGAATCCGACTGGGGGCTCATGATAAAAACCCGCCTAAATTTAGGCGGGTTTTTTTGCTTTGATTTTACGGATGAGAACCAACGACCGTATCATAAAAATACGTTGGTCGAAATCGATTCCGCCGGATAGGCGGAGAGATTCACGAGGGGCAGTGTGGCAGGGCTTGTGGGTATGAGTAATCCGACTGGGGGCT
>JBCCIX010000068.1:0-13125 GCA_039028075.1 Bacteroidota bacterium
GTTTTTAGACCCTGAAACAGGACAAGCAATTCCAAGTTCCTCGATCAGTACCTTTAGATCCTGAAGCTGCTCCGATTCAATGGCCGATTTCATGCGATCATTGATAGCATCGATTTGCGCTTTGTACTGAAGCACTCTACCGTTGGTACTAATGAACTGATCTTCATCAAAACTATCTCCAAAACGTTTTCCTGCTTTAGCAACTTCCTTGCTGATCTTTCCTTCGATCTTGGCGATATATTCTTCTAAGAGTACATCGGCACGGTATCGTTTTTTTGAATCCTTGTTATCAATCAATGGATCATTGAAGGCGTCAACATGACCGGAGGCTTTCCAAGTGGTGGGGTGCATGAAAATAGCAGCATCAATGCCAACAATATTTTCATGCATTTGGACCATAGCCTTCCACCAGTAGCTTTTTAGATTGTTCTTCATTTCAACTCCGTACTGACCGTAATCATATACAGCTCCCAGACCGTCATATATTTCACTGGAAGGAAAAACAAAACCATACTCCTTAGCGTGAGCTACCACTTTTTTCAACAGATTATCATTTTGATTTGCCATAGCGCGCAAAGATAGCTTAAATTGATACTTAAGTTAAGCCGCAGAATGATTTGATACCCTCAAAGCTGGAAGTTGTAAAGTAAAGACAGAACCCTCGTTGATTTCTGAATGGAATGATATAGAGCCGTTTATCTTTTCAACAGCTTCTTTGACAATGTATAACCCAAGGCCTGAACCATCTGACTTTTCAGTAGCTCGATAAAACATATCGAAAATATTCGTATGATGCTCCTGAGCTATTCCTATACCGTTATCCGTGATTTCTATGACTTTTGTATCATTTTTATGAAAAGCACTTATCTCAATTTCAGGATGCTCTAGCCGGTAGTTATGATACTTGATGGCATTATTCAGCAAATTGCTAACAATTATTTTTAGTCGGTTCTTATCGGTATTGATCAGTAGACCCTCTGCCACATTTACTTCAATTTGAATTTTATGACGACCTTCAAAATGCTCTAATTCTTGAAGTACTTCGTCGATGAGATGCAACACATTAACTTCCTCTACACAGGCTTCCAACCGACTATTTCTAGAATAATTTGTAATATCAGCAATGAAATCATTGAGGTTGGCGATACGTTTTTTCATGAGACCAAATATTCTTTTTCTCTCGCTCTCATCATCAGTCAATTCGGCAATCGAGATCAAGCCCTGCACTGAGCTTAAAGGAGCCTTAAGGTCATGTGAGGTACTGTATACAAAACGGTCAAGTTCACGATTGGCTTTTTCCAAGAGGTGGTTTTGTTCCTTAATTTGTTGCTCTGTTCTCTTTCTTTTATCGATGTCAAGTATGGTGCCCACCATTCTTACCGCACGTCCTTCATTATCCCATTCAGCCTGGCCCGTATCCAATACCCATATATATTCACCTTTCTTCGTTCTAGCCCTGCATTCCACTGAAAATGGAGATCTGTTTTTAAAATGGCTCAGTAGTACTCCTTTCGCTTCATCTAGGTCCTCCGGATGGATGAAAGATAGCATAGCTTTCATGGTCAAGCTTGTTAAATCTCCTTTTGTATAGCCCAAAAGCTCGGTCAGCTTTGGAGATATGTTTATTTTATCTGTCAATGCATCCCATTCCCAAATGCCAGCACTTGACCCTTGAATGGCTAATTGAAATTTACTTTCACTTTCTTTCAACTCTTTTGAAGTCTTCACCAAATGCTCATTTGACTTTATATTCAATTTCATAAGGAAATAAATAGCAAGGAGCGATGCGAAAAGGGAAACAATGAAATTAGTGACGTAGCTTGTGTCTATATATTGCGGTGTCAGTTCTATTGGTTCAATTAATTCAATCGTGTAGAAATACGATAAAAAGGCTAAAACGACGGTCAGAAAAAAGAACATGATCGAGTATCTGATCCTCTCGTAGCCAAAAATTGTGACAATGTACACGCAGGCTGCCAAAAAATACAAATACACTCCCGTGGCCTGCTTCTCGATGGAAGCCAAAGCGGCAATGACCAAAAGCACAGGGCCAATAAAAACCAATTTAGCACTGTCCTGCTTCCCTATTCGCAGCAGGGCCAATGCCAATCCCGAAAATAAAATCATGATCCCATAAAAAGGCAAGTACGCTTCTGTTCCGATGAGAAGCTCAACCACGACAAAGAAAAAACAAACTACAATTGCAATAGCTGCACCTGCTCCTGTGAGCATGGCCCTCTGTCGGTCTGGTTCACTAGTAGCCTGAAAGACTTCCTTACTCAGGAAAAACCTGCTGCTATCCTGCGTCATCAACCAAGGTTTTATCAAACAACAAAGTCATTTTATCCAGACTTTGATCAGAACCCACCATAGTTACCCAGTCCCCCCGGCGGAGTCGGGTGTAACCGTGCGAAATGATCATTTGTCCCCTTCTACGAATAGATAAAATAATAATGTCCGCCGGGAATCGAATATCACGCAGCGAGAGGCCATGCAAATTTGGATTAAGCACCTCAAGATCAATGGTATCCTGGCCTTTTTGCATACCCAGGAGTAAGGAAGTCGCCTGTGGGGATCGAACAAAATGATCCATAAGACTGACTATGGCTGTCGAAGGGTCTACGACCAAGGCCCCTAGTTTGTGAAATTTCTCAAAGTTGTAATGATGATTAAGGCGAACCACAATATCATGCGTCCCAATATGTTGATAGATCAACTCGCATAACTCGTAATTCTCATCATCTGTTAACATTAAGACTATAGCTTCAGATTTCTCCGCTTCCAGGCTTTCCAGCGCTTCAAGGGATAAAGCATCAATAGTATGAATATCGCAGTCAGGATATTCGGACGGATCAATGTGTTGTTTTCTTGTAGCTATTTTCACTTGCCAATTGTGATCGTTGAGCTGCTTGGCCAATGCCACGGATTGGCTTTCTAATCCAAAAATTATAACATCCCTTACCCCGTCAAATTCCGGGGTTTCGTGACGCTCCCGGCTTTCACCCACAATATTCAATGACCACTTGAACAAAGGAGGTCCTACAATTTGATTGAGCACAATGACAGCTATAATTAGTGTAGACATCTCAATGCCCCACTCCGGGAAGGTATTGGCTACAATGGTGGCCAAACCCAAGCCAACACCGGCCTGGGTAATGTAGGGCATCCAACCTATGCGATTAAACACGGGGGGATCTCCCGCGAGTGTACCCCCAATAAATGCGCCAATAATCATACTTATGAGCCGGATTGCAAAAAATATCAAAGCGATGGGCCAGACTTCTAGTAATAGATCAATCGACATAGTCGCTCCCGTGAGCGTGAAAAATGCCACGTAAATTCCAGGACCAACGTCTTCTATAATCTTGATGAATTCATAGCGAAACTTAGAATAATTTGTAACCAAAAAACTACCTATAATACAGATAAGCAGAGGCTCGATCAGGAACTCTTTACCATAAGTTTCAAGGGTATATTCCTTTAAAAAATAAAATAATAGGTATATAGAATAGCCAAAACCGAGTATGTAAGCCGTTTTAGCATATTTGTGAATATTAAAAGAGAGGATTAAAATTAGAAGCCGTCCAAGAGCGTACCCCAAGACAAAGGAGCTCAGCAACTCAAGTAACAGCAGACCTAAAAACCAAAAATTAAGGTCTGTTCCTCTAACCAAAACATTAGCCAAAGACATGCAGATAGCAAAAAGCACTATGACCAGGAAATCCTTTAAAACAGTGACTCCCATGGCGGTTTGAGTAAAAGGCCCTTTAGCCCTAACTTCATTAATAACTGCGATTGCCGAGGCAGGTGAACGTGCTACAAAAATAGTGGCCACCAATATTGACACCGCTATTTTCGGAGCAGTAGTCATGCCTTCCATAAAGTGTATTTGGTCAGCTAACAGAAATACGCAAATACTGCTCATGACAAAGGTCACTATTAGCTGCCCGAAAGTCATCCATTTTATACTTTTAAGCCGGCTTCTTAAGTCTTTAAGATATAATTCTGCGGCGGCAGCAAAAGCAATGAATGCAAGTGAGATATCATTAATAAAATTAAGGTCGTTTCTAGAAGCTTGCGGCACCAGACCCAGCACGAAAGGCCCGGATATAATTCCGATGATCAACAGACCTGTGATTATAGGTAATTTCGCTCGTTGAAACAGTTTAGCTATTTGATTAGCCCCAACTGCTACAATGAGAAACCCTAATGAAAGGAAGATAACGGTTTGCTGATGCTGCATTGAAAAGGGTTAGATCACTTAACTGTATTGTTTTGCCTTCTCCCAGTACACCTCCATCTCTGAGAGGGTCATATCAACCAAAACTTTCCCATCTTTTTCTGCTTCACTTTCTAGATAATTGAAACGCTTCGTGAATTTCTTATTCGTTCGTTCCAGTGCTTCGTCAGGATTGATATCGAGAAACCGGGCATAATTAATGAGTGAAAACAGGAGATCTCCAAATTCCTCTTGGGCCTTAACAGTATCTACAGTGTCAGCTGCTAGGTTAAATTCATTCTTGAACTCACGCATTTCCTCCTCTACTTTTTCCCAAACCTGACGCTTCTCTTCCCAGTCAAATCCTACTCCTCTTACTTTTTCCTGAATACGCATGGCCTTTACCATGGCCGGAAGTGTTTTAGGCACACCACCCAAAACGGTTTTTTTCTTTACCCCTTTTTCCTTGAGTTTGATCTTTTCCCAATTCTGCTTCACCTGCTCCTCATCATTGACAACTACGTCATCGTAAATATGGGGATGTCGTTCTACCAGCTTATCACACACGGCGCTGAGAACGTTTCCGATGTGAAAAGCACCGGATTCTGAGGCGATCCGCGCATAGAAAACATTATGCAACATTAGATCACCGAGTTCCTTTTTTATTTCGTCTAAATCCCCCTCAATGATAGCGTCACTAAGTTCGTATGTTTCCTCAATGGTGAGATGTCTTAGAGATGCTAAAGTCTGTTTCTTGTCCCAAGGGCAGTTCTCGCGAAGTTCATCCATAATAGTAAGTAGACGGTCAAAAGCTTTGAGCTTTTCCTGTCGATTGATATCATCACTTACTTTTACCTTGTCCATAAGAATTTAATATGTTAGAAACTTAATAACCCCCACAACTGTTTTTTCAGTCTAATCGTTAAATTTGTAAAAAATAATCTATTTATGGCTACTTTATTTCTAGGCGTAGGGTTTATAGCACTGTTTTTTATATTGATGTCGGTCCGTCTCATTTTTCTAAAAAATGGGCAATTTAAAGGCACGTGCGCCTCACAAAACCCTTATCTGAATAAAGAAGGTGCCACCTGTGGATACTGTGGCAAAAAAGTAGGTGAAGGTACTGAATGCGCTAATCCTGATTCCGAAGTGGAAAAGGTAATGACGAAATTTTCCTGAATTCAGCAAAAACATTCGCTCACAATTTTAAAATAACAAGGCATAACAATCTCATAAAGCACCTTCTACAGCATAGTGGTGCGATAAATGCAAAACGCACTTTCATGTATGATGGGGCCCATCTGGAGCCTTTACAATAGCCAGATTCCAATCTGCGATCTTGAGGAAATTACCCCAGAAGAACTACTTCTACTGCCTTGCCGGACAAATCGATAACGGTCTTTTGCTAACTTTGTGGGGGATTAATAAACAGCTAAACTATTGACTTTAATAAAATCTATTTCGGGAATCCGAGGAACCATCGGAGGTAAACCAGGAGAGGGATTAACACCTTTAGACATTGTAAAATTTACTTCCGCATTTGGCACATGGGCGGTAGCTAAATCAAACCGCAACAAACTTGTTATAGGCCGGGATGCGCGCATCTCCGGAGAGATGGTAAGCGATTTAGTCAGTAGCACGCTCATTGGTTTGGGGGTAGATGTGATCGATCTAGGCCTATCCACAACGCCCACTGTAGAAATGGCGGTAGCCATGGAGAAAGCTGCCGGTGGCATTATTTTAACCGCCAGCCATAACCCCATTCAATGGAATGCCTTAAAGCTTTTGAATGCCTCCGGAGAGTTTATCTCTGATCAAGACGGCGCTGAGGTACTACGTAGTGCAGAAGCTGGAAATTTTGAATTTGCCGAGGTTCTAAAGCTTGGTAAACGTCAGGAAAACGATGGCTTTATAGATAAGCACATCCAGGCGATTATCGACCTTCCACTGGTAAACATAGAGATGATACGTTCAGCAAAATTCAAGGTAGTAATTGACTGTGTCAACTCAACCGGAGGGATTGCCTTACCGAAGCTCTTAAACGCCTTAGGTGTAGATGAAGTGAAAGAGCTCTACTGTGATCCTACAGGACATTTTCCTCACAACCCCGAACCATTACCAGAAAACATCACTCATATTTGCTCAGAGCTTGAAAATGGAAGCTATGACTTGGGCATAGTCGTAGACCCCGATGTCGACCGTCTGGCTTTTGTACAAGAAAATGGCATCCCTTTTGGCGAAGAATATACGCTAGTGGCTGTGGCGGATTATATTCTAAAGCATAAAAAGGGCAATACGGTCTCTAACCTTAGCTCGTCGATGGCGCTGCGCATGGTGGCTGAAGCCAACGGTGGTTCTTATTCCTCTTCGGCCGTCGGAGAAGTGAATGTAGTACATGAAATGAAAGCCACTCAGGCCGTAATCGGAGGCGAAGGAAATGGCGGTATCATTTACCCTGAGCTGCACTACGGCAGAGATGCTTTGGTGGGCATTGCATTGTTTCTCACGTATTTAGCCAAATCCGGAAAGAGTGTATCTCAGTTACGTGCTTCCTATCCAAACTACTGTATATCGAAAAATAAGATTGAGCTAACTCCGGACGTGGATGTAGATAAAATTTTGGATCTAATAAAGCAAAAGTATATAAAGGAGAAAGTGGTGACCATAGATGGCGTAAAAATTGAATTTGGCAACGAATGGGTACATTTGCGAAAATCTAATACGGAACCTATCATACGAATATATGCAGAGTCAGATGCTGAAGCTACCTCCGATTATCTAGCGAATAAAATAATAAGTGATATCAAAGAAATAATAAACTAAGTTATGAAGCGGATTTACCTGGACAACGCGGCCACTACCCCTCTGGACCCCGAAGTGCTGGATGCGATGCTTCCATTCTTTAAAGAACAGTACGGCAATCCTTCTTCTATACATGGCCACGGTCGTGAAGTCAGATCTGCTATTGAATATGCGCGTAAATCCGTAGCCCAACATCTTAATGCAACGCCTGGAGAAATAGTCTTTACCTCCGGAGGTACAGAAGCAGATAATGCACTCATAACCTGCAGCATTGAATCCAATGGACTGAAACATGCCATAACCTCCCGGATTGAACATCATGCGGTTCTGCATACGCTCGAAAATCTTGAAAAGTCAGGCAAAGTAAAATTAAGCTACGTAAGGTTGGATGAAAAAGGTCATATTCAAATGGATCATCTTGAAGAATTACTTGAAACTAATGATCGATCCTTTGTGACATTAATGCATGCCAACAATGAAATTGGGAATATCAACGATCTTGATGCTATCGGAGCTTTAGCTGAACACTATAACGCCATATTTCACTCTGATACGGTTCAAACCATTGGACACTATCCTCACAGTTTACGAGATCTTAAGGTCCACTGCATAACAGGTGCGGCTCATAAATTCCACGGACCAAAGGGTGCAGGGTTTATGTACATCAAAAAAGGGAGTATCATACATCCTTTCATTCACGGGGGTGCCCAGGAACGTGAGATGCGAGGAGGAACTGAAAATGTTACTGGTATTATAGGTACGGCAAAAGCTTTAGAAATAGCCTACAGGGATATGGAGGAGCATAAAAAGCATGTCCAGAACATAAAAGTAAGGATGATTGAAAAGCTCAAGTCAGTCATCTCAGGAGTAAATTTCAATGGTGACTCAGCCAACTTGAACCGTAGCCTTTACACCGTTCTTAATGTGTGCCTTCCGTCTTCTGAAGATAATGATATGCTGTTATTCACGTTAGATATCAACGGTATTTCTGCTTCCGGCGGAAGTGCATGTTCTAGCGGGGCTACTACTTCCTCCCACGTTTTAAGCGCCCTCGAGACTGATCCTAATCGAGGCGCGGTACGTTTTTCTTTCAGTAAGTACACTACGATAGAGGAAGTAGATTATACCGTAGAGAAGGTCGCAGAATTCTATCAGGTTGAAGCGTAACGTATTATCCTCTATTTAAGACCAGATCTTTGAGGCACGCAATCCATTTAGGGTGATCATTTAGGCTTTCAACCAATTGAACTTTTTCTCCTCCTACCTCTTCAAATATTTCTTGGTACTCATCGCCTATTTCAATTATGGTTTCCAGGCAATCCGCCGTGAATGCTGGAGAGAATACCAGAAGCTTCTTCGCCCCCTTTTTTCCCCACTCTTCGACGACTTTATCAGAAAAGGGTTCCAGCCAATTTTTGTCTAGTCGAGATTGAAAACATACCGTATACTCTTTTTCAGGAATACCCAATTTATCCGCTATAAGCCTGGTGGTAGCAAAGCAAGTCGCTTTATAGCAATACTGGTTCTCTTCAGTGACCTCATGTTCACAATCACGTTCCTGACAGAGGCCTTCGTCGTACACTTTATCTACCTGACGTTCCGGCAGACCGTGGTAAGAGAAAAGTACATGATCATACTCTGAAAAATCATACTTAGAACCTCTATCAACCACGGCATCAATAAAATCCGGGTGGTCATAATATTGACTGATTACGCTAACCTCTGGAATAACCCACCATTTGCTTATTTCAAGCATAGCCAGTTCTAAGGCCGACCCGGTGCTAGCAGATGCATATTGAGGGAACATGGGAAGTAAAATAATTCTTTTGTATTTCTGTTTCCGCATATCCTCAAGTACATGTCTGATATTAGGGTTTTTATATCGCATCGCTAGATGCACTTCATAGTTGTCCCCTAAGTGTTCATCCAGCAGCCTCTCAACATTTCTGCTGTGGAAAAGTAAAGGCGAACCTTCATCCGTCCACAATTCTTTATACACTTTAGCCGATTTAGGAGCCCGGAAAGGAACAATGATAAGATTCACTAAAAACAATCTTAAGAGCTTAGGAATATCAATAACCCGGGGATCATTCAAGAATTCTGACAGATAGGATCTGACATTGCTAACCGATGGGCTATCTGGTGTACCCAGATTAATAAGTAAAACGCCGGTTTTCCCTTTTACTGACTCCATATCTACTACAAACAAGGCGTAAAACTAATAGTTATGGTCTTATATTAATTAAGTAATTCATCTGAGATCAACCGCCTTTTAAACTAAATATTCGCCTGATAGATTACCGCCGCGTAAACTATGAATCGCACAAATCTTGCCAGCGCAATGAACAAGAATTTTGGGAAAGGGAAGCCGGTAGCGCCAACAAGCATACATACGGCTGAAAACGGGATGGGTGTAACGGCTCCAACCAAAATAAGAAGGCCTCCAAACTTGTTCAGGGTGTTTCTATAGCGGTAAACATACTTTCGCATTGCGGTTTCAAGCCAGCTCATTGTTGATGCGTTAGCACCAATATTGTAGCCGACAACTCCAGCAGTGTACGAAATAATGGTGAGAAAAAGTATGTTCAAAAAGTAGGTATTAAACAAGCCGTGTTTGATGGACCAGATCATAAAAAGCTCAGGGGGAATAATACCAAAGACAACTTCTGAAACAGTAAAAACTCCATAAACTAATAGTGGCCACTGACCGATACGATCTATAAAACCATCAAATGCCGTATACTTCTGTAGTAGAATGTAAAGGAATACGATCACTGAAAGCCCAAAGAAGCCTCTCAGCATGTTTTTAAGCAGAAATCTGTATCTGAAATTAAGCAACTCTTATTTTATTGCAACGGTGCCCTTTTAAACGGTTGGGACGGGTCAAAAAGTTTCCGGTAGGTAATATGCGTTTTAACAACATCACCTCCTACTTGTTCTACCACCCGGATCATCTTGGGGTTAAAATCCCCTATCCAATTCATTTCAAGATCATCATACCTCTGGTAGTCCTTTTGTACCATTTGCGCCGTAGCGAGAACCAGGGCACCTTCCACACCTTTTCCTTGGTGTTCAGGAACAATTCCAAAAACCAGACCTAGCATCTTATTGCAACTCTTACGCCATTTATGCCAAACAAATTTCAATTTTCCGATCACATCAAGCTTACCATTTACGTACTTAAAGATCTGGTTAACCTCAGGAAGGTTAATGTAAAAGGCAATGGGGTCTTCCCCGTGATATCCGAACCAAACTATCTTTTCATCGATAATTGGTTTCATTTGCTTCATGATGTTCTTCGCCTGTAAGCTAGACATCTGAGCTACACCTTTATGACGCGCCCAGGCTTTATTATATATAATTCGGAAGTGCTCCGTATACTCGTCTAACTTTTTAAGTTCAAGATGCCTGAAATTGTATTCAGAATCTCGTAAAGCCTTTTCTCCTTTTTCCATTAGGCGCGGTGAAAAAGGGTCGCGCACCTTACGCCCAAAAGTCAACTGCTTAAAATAAATTTGAAAACCATATGCTTCAAACAGTTGCTTATAGTAGGGGAAGTTGTAATTGCAGTTGTAATTAGGGTCTATGTCAAAGCCATCCACAAGTAATCCCCACCACTTATCCCGCTCACCAAAATTTATGGGACCGTCCATCGCCTCCATACCTCTGGTTTCTAGCCATTCTTTGGCCGCGTTAAATAGCTTGAAGGCCACTTTTTGATCGTTTACACATTCAAAAAATCCCACGCCTCCCGTAGGTTGATCGTTATCCTTATTAATGGTCTTTTTATTAATGAAGGCCGCTATTCTTCCTTTTACTTCGTTACCCTCTTTCAAGACCCAACGAATACACTCTCCATTTCTGAAGGTTTTATTTTTTTTAACATCGAATATGGCTTCAATATCCTTATTTAATGGCCTAATCCAATTTTTTTCATTTTTGTATAGCTTTACGGGCAACTGAATAAATTGCTTTATCAGTCGCTCATCGCTACCTACTTCTACTAATTCCATTTGCTTTACTTTTTGGCGTGGTTAGGAAGACCTATTTTGAATGTAGTCCCTACCTCTTCTTCACTCTCTATCTTGATTGAACCCTGCAACTTGTCCACCGCATTTTTTACAATGTACAATCCTATACCGGAACCCTCCGAAGACTCTGTAGCCCGATAAAACATGTTGAATATTTTAGGAAGTGTGCTTTCAGATATTCCGATGCCATTGTCCTTTATGGTGATCACGGCCTCCGACTCCGTAAGATTGACGTCAAGGCGTACGAAATTTTCCGGCTTATCTACATCTACATATTTAATGGCGTTGGAAATAAGATTTCTAAAAATCTCGTTGACACGCCATGGATCCGAGTAAAATTCTGAACCTTTAATATCTACAGAAACCTTAATCTTATCGGCATGTGGCAAATAACTAAGGTCTGAAAAACACGTATCGATCACTTGCCGTAGATCAATCTTAGAGATTTCAACCTGAAGTTTAAGGTTTTTAGAATGACTGAGAACATCATTTATAAAGGCATCCAATAATTGGATCCTGTTTTCGATCATTTTAACGTATTGTCTGAGGTTGTCGGCAGAATCCTCTAACCTCGCCAGATTGACCAGCCCAAGGACGGAAGAAAGGGGTGCTCTTAAATCGTGGGAAACCTTATACACAAAATTGTCCAGTTCATCATTTCGTACCTTTAGCTCATTCTCGATCCTTGTGCGCTCAGTAATATCTACATAGATACCATATATCCCAATAGTCTCATTTTCCATAGCTACGGGAACACCATAAATGATTACCGGAATTCTGGTGCCCTTCTTATGCAACCGCCAAGATTCCAGTTTACCAACTTCTCCACGCGCCGTCAACAAATTGATGTCAAGTGCGGCTTGAAATTCGTCTTCAGGGACAATCATATCATTCAGTAGCTTACCAACAAGTTCATCGTGATCAAAGCCAAAAATATCCTTAAACCCCTGATTAACCTGTAAAACATGCTGCTTTTCATCCAACAAAACAAGTCCTAAAGGAGAGTTTTCAAAGAGCTGGCCAAATAGTAATTCATTGTGTTTTGATTTTTTTTCGGCCAGCACCCGCTCCGTCACGTCCAATAGCATTCCGTATCTGGTATTAGGATTGGAGCCACGTGTATCAGATTTACCTTCTATCCATTTTACCGCGCCATCTACGATAAATCTACCTTGCCATTCCCATTTTTCTTTGTTACGCGCTGCTTCAAGCGATGATCGATTAAACTCATCAAGATCATCTTTGTGGATCATGGAGGTGATCAAGAACTGGTCATTGATTATCTCTTCAGGCGTGTAACCAAACATTTCAATTGAACCCTGACTTAAAAATTTAAACCGGGTTTCCTGGTCAAACTCATATTCATAAATGACACCCGGTAGCCCCATTGTAAGCAATTGAAACTTAAGATGATTTTCGGTCAGAATTTCTTCTGCTTGCATCTGGAAAGTAATATCAGCTATTACGAAAGCTACTTCCTGGATCACGCCCAGGTCATCCTTAATCGGATAAATATGACCCTTGATATACTTTTCTTGATCTATACCTAGGTGAGAAAGACTTTTTGTTTTCCCAGGATTATATCGTACGGGAGGTATGTCAACGGTCTCTCCACTGAATCCCTTTTGTACGAATAAAGTCAGACCAATGTCATCGAGCTGTTCGTCTTCAAAAATATTGTAGGCTGTATTGGAGACCAATGCCCTGCCCACCTCCCTTGGTGCACCCCATATATCTCCGTAGGCTTCGTTGAAGTATTTAGGACTACCATCTGGCCTGTAAATAGCCGTAGCTATCGGTGATTTGGCAATTAAAGACTTATAACTCGTACGGTCTACTAACTTACTTTCGGATTGGTGGTGTTTAAATCTAAGAATAGCATTACTGGAAGCTAATTGAATAACATTGAACTCGATGTAAGAAGTAGGGCCGATACTAAAACTTCGTGATTCACCTTTTGTAAACGCATCTATCAAATCCTCTTTTGAACACCAATCTGAAAATTGTTCTGCTAAATATTCAAACCTTTTACCTACTATTTTAATTTGCCTCCAATCTTTGAAAGCCTCATTA
>JBCCIX010000069.1:0-13059 GCA_039028075.1 Bacteroidota bacterium
CACGAGCGCTACGCCTACTTGAGGGCTACATCATAAATACATCTATATCCTAAATTACAATACATCAAAAATACATCAAGCGCCGCTGAAATTGCTGATTAGGGCTTTTCAAGCTATATTTTTATATTCACATGGTGAACCATTTAACTACTCATACTACATTTTGTTTTGGAAAAGTAAGGCAAGGACTAATGGTCAAGTTATTTGACATCAAACATCTACTGATTGTGATTACAGTGGTCGCCTTATTTTTGATCTCTCATTCATTACCCGCCCAGGAGATCAATCTTGGATTACCATTTATCCATCAATATTCGACCAGTGAGTATAGGGCTGGGATACAAAACTGGTCCATCGGACAGGATAAAAGAGGGCTTATCTATGTGGCCAATAATTTTGGTGTCCTGGAGTACGATGGCAGCCAATGGATCAGATATCAAGTAGTAAATGGAACCAAAGTGAGGGATCTGGCCTTAGCAGAAAACGGCTTCATTTATGTGGCTAATCAAGGTGATTTCGGATATCTATACCCAAATGCCATGGGTGCATATGAGTACGTCTCACTGGCCGACAGCCTAGACGCAGAATACAGAAATTTTGATGAAACATGGAAAGTTTTTTACACGCCAGAGGACGTGTTTTTTTGTTCTTTCGATCGTCTTTTCATTTATCGCAACAAGGATTTCAAGATAATCAAATATAGCTCTGCACCGGAAGAATTCTTTTATGCTGATCACCAGCTGTACGTGCTTCAGCTTGACGAGGGCCTCTACCAATTTCAAGATGATCATTTGGAGCTAATTAATGGAGGTGAATTCTTCAAAGGTAAACCGATAGCATCAGTAATTTCATTGGCTGAAGGAAAACTGCTCATTACCACCGTTAACGATGGGCCTTTCATTTTTGACGGTTATAAAATAAGGCCATGGTTGGCCAACAACGATCTCTTCAAACCCTATACTATATATTGTGCCATTAGGTTGAGAAATGGTAATTACGTCTTCGGCACTGAAAATAACGGCCTCTTTATGACAGATAGTGCCGGAAGACTTATTATTCATTTAAATAAGGTCAATGGCCTTTACGACAGAAAGGTACTGAGCATCTTTCAAGACAATCAAAACAATTTGTGGGTCGGGCATAATAATGGCCTTTCGTACGTGGAACTTGAACTACCCTTTACCTTAATCAATGAAGACGTAGGTTTACCTGGCACCGGATATACTGGCTATTTAAAAGATAATGTGCTATATCTTGGCACAAGTAACGGACTCTTCAAGAAAGATTTACTCGATACCAAAAAAAGCAGTTTTGACCTCATTCCCGGATCTGCCGGACAAGTTTATGATCTACAAGAGGTGGAAAACCACCTGTTAATGGGACACCATGAAGGAGCATTTGAAATAAAAAATGCAGAAGCGAAAAAACTATCCAGCGATTTGGGAAGCTGGACATTTTTACCGCTTAGGTCCTATCCTAATTACATGCTTGAAGGTACATATCAAGGCTTAAATCTTTACCGGAAAAATAATGATAAGTGGACGTTCGTTTCTAAGATTAATGGCTTTGCAGAGTCTTCCAGGGTAATGGAAGAAGGCGAAAATGGAGCTATTTGGATCACACATGGCTATAAAGGCGTATTTCAACTAAAGCTTTCCGAGGACCTGTTAGATGTAGATAATGTAAAATTTTACAGTGCAGAAAACGGCTTCCCAAGCAACATACTCATTAATGTGTACCGAGTTCGCAACGAACTGATATTCACTACCGAGGAGAAGATTTACAAATATGATCAGCTTAAAGATAAATTCATCGAGCATCCCTTCTACAGCAAGGTAGAGGATATGGAGGAGTCTTTGAGCATAGTCGCAGAAGATGCTTTTGAAAATCTGTATTTTATGGGTCATAATACGTTGGGTGTACTTGAAAAAAACTCAAGTGGCGTATATGAAACTAAAGTAGCGCCGTTCAACAAGATCAAGGATATGATGAATGACGATTTGCAAAACATGAGTATACTAAATGGCTCCTATGTCTTATTTGGAGCAAAAGAAGGTTTTATACTTTACGACCGTAATAAGTCCGTGGACCTGAGTATCCCATATCAAGCTCTCATTAGATCCGTAACTGTCACAAATTCCGATTCTACTTTATTTGGCGGGAATTTTTTCTGGAATGGGACTATAACATCGAAACAACCTGAGTCACAGATCGTCGACCTTCTATACGAACAAAACTCAATCAAATTTGGCTTTAGCGCGCCGTTTATGGATGGTTTCGAACAAAACTCCTATCAATACAAACTGGAAGGTTTTGACAAGGATTGGAGCGATTGGCAATTTGAAACTGAAAAGGAGTACACTAATCTTAAAGAGGGAAAGTATACATTTTACGTGAAGGCCAAAAACTACGCAGAAATACAAAGCGAAGTAGCTTCATACCAATTTACTATTCTGGCACCTTGGTTTCGTTCTACGCTGGCTTATGTTACCTACAGCCTTTCAGGTCTTGTGGTCTTATTTGTCGCTTTTATCGTCTTGGACAAAAGGCATCAAAAAGAAAAACAGAAGATCAAGACCCAATCTCATGCAGCACTTAGTCAGAAAAATAATGAGTTAAGACTAGTTACCGCCAAATCAGAAGCCGAAATTGAACACCTTAAAAACGAGAAGTTAAAATCTGAAATAAATCATAAGAATAAAGAACTAGCTTCCTCTACCATGAACCTGATCAATAAAAATGAATTCATTTCACACGTAAAATCTAATTTGTCCTCACTTGTCAATAAGAGTAAAAGCACAGAAGTAAAATCGGAGCTAAATAAGATCATAAAAGACATCGATCGCAATATATCCCAAGATAATGATTGGGAACATTTCGAGTTCCATTTTGACCAGGTCCACGGCGATTTTTCGCATCAACTCCACCTGAAACATCCCGATTTAAGCCCACAAGAGATGAAAATAAGCGCTCTTTTAAGAATGAATCTTTCTACAAAGGAAATAGCCCATCTTCTGAATATTTCGGTTCGGGGGGTGGAAATCTCCAGATATCGTCTCAGAAAAAGGTTGGGCATTGACCGAAAAATTAACCTTACGGAATACTTGATGAATTTCTAGCGCATCACTGTTCCAAAATACATCTCGATTGGTTTTGATCACGGTCGGGTTAGAGCTTTTTACACAGCTCGCAGCTTCCAAGGGTACTCTTAAAAACTCCTATCAGGTTTGCTTTTTTCTTTTGCACCCATAATTTAAACTATAAAAGGGCCTTACTTCTGTTCATCAGCATTTGAACCCTTGAATTCGCCTATGATTAGGGAAAGGATTCTCCTGGTCCCTTGTCACAATGATATTTATATTGGGCGCAGTCTTTCTCCACCTTATGATTCGCGTTTACCTCTAGCATTTCGCCTTTGATATGCTTCATGAACCCATCTTGACTGACAGCGGGAGCGGCAGGTAAATTACTAATATGTGGCAACTCAACCGTAATTTCCCCCTGCCTAAGATCCTAAAGCTCTATATGATTATGTACTAGTTCCCTGTGTTCTTTCAGGGGTTCGATTCGTTTTCGTTTTCCTCAAGAGTGACTGCGCTGGAACCTACCGCCTGGCAGAACCAAAAAGAATATCCAAGATAGCGTAGAATATCTTTTGGGCCTACTTCTCTGAACCCAGTACCCGTTTAAACTGAAAGTGAAAGAATTGATGTAATAATAATTTGCGCAGGTTGAGAATAACCTAGTACATTTGAAATATCTGCAAACGTTTGCGTCATTTTGTTCACCGCAAACCTCTGAATAGCACGAAATAATGTAACCTAACGTAAAGCACTATGAAAAACGTGTACATGGTATTAGTTCTTTTTTCGTTATTCTATACTCATTCGCGCGCGCAACAAGATCGCGTAGCGGTATCGAAAGATGATAGCGGAATGAAACTTCTAGTCAATGGCAAACCCTTCATGGTCAATGGTGTCAACTGGGATTACGTGCCGATAGGTTCGAATATAACCGATCCCGGCCTTTGGGCCCGGCCCGATGATATTATTATAGCAGCGCTTGATGCCGAAATGTCCTTGCTCAAAAACATGGGCGTAAATGCCATAAGAACCTACGATCTAGAACCAAAATGGATCACTTACATCTATGAAAATTACGGTATTTATACGATGTTAAACATCACTTTTGGAGCCTATGGGCTCACCATTAACGGGGCATGGGTACCTGAAACAGATTATGCTGACCCGGCCACCAAACAAGTGTTGATGGCAGAAGCCCGGCAAATGGCAGAAGTGTACAAAAACACACCGGGATTACTTATTTACATGATCGGTAATGAAAATAACTACCACTTATCATGGTCTGGAGCTGAAACCGAAGCCATTCCTATAGAAGGTATTGATTCCAATAAACGTAAAGCCGCACGCGCCTTATACAGAGCTTTCAACGATGCCACTTTAGAAGTTAAGAAAATAGACCCCTCGCATCCCGTCGCCATTTGCAATGGAGACCTTTTATATTTAGACCTGGTCCGGCAGGAATGTAGAGATATTGACATCTACGGCACAAATATGTACCGCGGTATTTCATTTGGTGATGCCTTTCAACGCGTTAAAGATGAGCTCAACATGCCCATTCTTTTTGCCGAGTTTGGCGCAGATGCTTTCAACGCCGCAGAAAATCAAGAAGATCAGTTTACCCAGGCTTATTACGATTTGGGAAATTGGAAAGATATCTACGAGAATGCGGCCGGACACAACAAAGCCGGCAATTCCATAGGAGGATTTACCTTCCAGTTTTCCGATGGATGGTGGAAGTATAAGCAAACGGAAGATTTTGAGGTGCACAATACGGCGGCTACCTGGCCCAATGCAGGCTACTCCCGAGATCAAATACTTCCTACGGATAATAATATGAACGAGGAGTGGTTTGGAATCTGTGCCAAGGGACCAACAGACTTTAGAGGTTTATACACTTTATATCCAAGAGCAGCCTATTATGCTTTAAAGGAAGCTCACGCATTAAACCCATACGAAGTGGATACTGAAGGCATGACTAATCACTTTCATGGTATTCAACTTATGGATGCCGTATTAAGAGCACGTGGTGATCAAGCCGCACTTTCTAGTGAGGGTGGACAAAAGCTAGGTCTCAGCGAGCTGCGTGCCGAGATTACAACGTTTAACACGGGCGGGAAACTAATTACCACGCCCGATGATCCTGATCCCGACGGAAATACCTTTCCTAACCAGTTAGGCTTCGATGCCATGGAATCCTATTTTGTGGGTTTTGAGGCCAATCCTGCATCTAACGTAAGCGCAAATGTAACCTTCAACATGGTAGGTAATGTTGCACTTAACCCGATCAATGAGCTCTTTTATGAAAACAGAGCAAGGCCTCGACAGATAGTTACTCAAAACAACGGTTCGCTTCAGAGTTCGCTCGAAAGACTTCAACTCTATCAGGCGGAGTACGCCTGGAATCATGAATATTTCAACCTCAAAGGGTTCTATCGTACAGGGCATTACCACTGGGGCTACGAGGGTGATTTCTTTGGATTATACCCGGAAGCCAATTACGGACCTAACCTTGACATTTATAATGGATTGGCTCCCCAGGGCATGGAAATTGAAGGTAAAAAGGAGCTTAAAGGCTTAAAAGTGGCCTATGGTCGCGAATTATGGTGGGGAGCCAATCCAGCCGTTCTGGTTAAGTACAGTAAGGAAGTAGCTAAGGTTCATCTTACGGGTATCTTCCATGAAGATATACAGGCACCGGGAGCAGCGGTCACATCTATCGCCGTTCCGCAACCCAGAACTCGTCGATTGACGTTACATGCCAAAAAAGAACTTGGTAAACTGACTATTGAGGCCGGTGGTATTTGGGGTGGACAGCCACTTGTCGACCGTGAATTTCAATTTACAAGAGGGAGTGAAGGTAGCTATCAGGTATTTACTGACAGGGTACAGAACTCCGATACCTGGGGGGGTAAAGTAAAATTGACCTATCAAGTAGGGCGCATCAACTGGTATGCACAAGGTTCGGCCATGGGGTTAGTAGCATTTGGCGGTGCAGACGCTACACAAACATTCACTGGATGGCAACTTAAAGATACCGGTAGTGGTAATGTGAATAGTTTATTCACCGGGTTTACCTATCAAATGGGTAAGTGGCAGATCGCTCCAAATTTTATGTATCAAAAGCCTTTGGTAGATCCTATGCCAGACGATTTACCCGAGACTTCGGCAGGTAGACTTAGAAATATTTTGGATGATCCCTTTGTCGTTCGTGCGAACAGAGAGACCGTTGCAGGGGAATTACTACTCACATTTGATCCTACACCTGGCACATGGATGTACGCCTGGAACAATGACCGGAATGAGGACGCGCCATTAGCCGCAAGTATAGGATTTGTTTACCGGCACTTACCTACCAATATGGACGCGGCAATCATCTTTAATGATGAGGGAAGAGATCCATTTGGGGCACCCGGTACACCCCCTGCACTCGACTTATGGGAAGTAAACACACGAATCGTATCCAAGCTAAACCCAGAACTGGGCATAGTAGCTAATTTATATGGTGGTAATGGTCAAGCGAACGGACCTGATTCCAGAACGGTTGAAAGGTACGGGGGTGATCTTCGGGTTATTTACAAGAGTATCAAACTTGCTTCTCACCTAAAATTCAATGATTGGGGACCCTTTGACTACCACCGGGATTTTAACTTGACGTTTCCTTTGCAAATTATGGCTGACCTATCTACCACTGTGGGCAAACCCGATTGGTTTATACTGCCCAGCACTACCATAGGTTTGCGCTTTATGTGGAGATCTTTGGATGAGAATTCTCCAAGATTTCTTCCCAATGAAGCTCCAGACCTTGCATCCGCACCTGTGACGGGTCCGGCTCCGGTTGGATTCCCAAACGGAAATGAGTGGGAGCTAAGAACCTATGTTCATATCAATCTTGGCAAATAATGACGATGAAAAGCACAAGAATTAATCCTATCAAGAAAAAAACGCTCTTAGTCTTTATGGCTGTACTAGGCGTAGGCTGTGAAAGAAGCATTTCAGATGATGTGGAATTTGCAACTTTGAGTACAACCGGAGAAATATTTACAGATGATTTTATCGGTCTGGGAGAGGATTTCTTTCGTCCATTTGTAGGTGACGGTGCTAAACCAGATGTATTTTCTGTTGATGACACTGAGGGGTATGAGAGTGAAGCTTCCATACGTATTGATGTTCCCAATGCAGACGACCCAGGAGGTAATTTTGCCGGAGCGAGTTTTATTATAGACGGTGCAGCTCGAAACCTTACGGAATTTGACGCTTTAACTTTTTGGGCGAGAGCCTCGCAGGCTGCCACCATTGGTTCACTAGGGTTTGGTTCCGCCTTTAAAGTGGCTGCAATTGATTTAGATTTCACCACGCAATGGCAACAATTCATCATCCCCATACCCGACCCCTCAAAGCTGACTGAAGTACAAACGGTGTTTGAATTTTCCGCAGGAGGTATAGGTCCGGAAGGACAAGAGTTGGGTTATACTTTTTGGATTGATGAACTAAAATTTGAAAAACTGGGCACTATTGCCCAACCGAGACCCTCCATTCTTGCAGGTCAAAATATAGCCATTGATGCTTTTGTGGGACAGGAATTCTCGCTGATACCATTAAATCAGACTTTTAATTTAGGCAATGGACAAAATCAAACTACGTCGGTAGCTGCTTCTTACTTTACTTTTAGCTCTTCGAGTCCTAACGTGGCGGCAGTAAATGAAAATGGGATGGTCTCCGTTTTCAGGCAGGGAACAACAGAGGTTACTGCGATTCTAAATGGAGTAAGAGCGCAGGGATCACTATCGTTAAACGTACTAGGTGCATTTGTTTCGGCTCCCACACCTCCTGCCAGAGAACCTGCTGACGTAATCTCCGTGTTCAGCGATACGTATGAAAGTCTACCGGAACTTAACATAGCTGTTTTTAATGGCCCGGGCTTTCCTACGGGAGAATCAATCTTTATTTCAACCACCGAGTTTGACGGTAATAGTATAATAGAGTATGGTAATTTGGATTTTGTAGGAATTGGATGGGAAGGAAATGTGGACGTTTCCGGGTTTCAATTTCTGCATATAGATGTACAAGTGGCACAAGGTCTCAGTACCTCAGATATCCTTAATGTTCAAATTATCGATTTTGGTGCCAATGGCATAGATGACGGACAAAATAGGGTAGACGATACCGGTGGTGGATTTAATATTCCAGCGGATGATTTAGAAGAGGACGTCTGGGTACCTATTGACATCCCACTAGATCAATTTACTCTTCCTACGGGAGGTGGATTCGCCGGGTCACCCAATCTTACTAATGTGGCTAGAGTTGTCTTTGTTGGAAATCTAGGAGTAGCCAATATCCTGGTTGATAATATTTATTTCTATAGAAATTGATGAAAATGATACGCGTTAAAAATAGTATTAAGATAAAAGTTAGTACGATAAGTGTGCTTTTCGTTGTCATAATCTTGACCTTGTACAGCTGTACTACCGACGACACACAGGAGGTAGTTACTTTTCACAACCTGGTAAGAAGCGATGAATTTGATAAGGACGGGATTCCCGATCCTGAATTTTGGGATTTCGATATAGGCAACGGTCCTAATGGTGATGGTTGGGGTAACCAGGAACTCCAATACTACACAGCGCGTCCAAAGAATGTTGTCGTGGAGAACGGCTTTTTAATCATTACTGCGCTCCAGGAATCATTTGAAGGCTCTGCTTACACCTCAGCCCGTCTATTAACCAAAGGTTTGGTTGAACAGCAGTACGGCCGCTTCGAAGCGCGCATGAGGTTGCCCTACGGTCAGGGAATCTGGCCGGCGTTCTGGATGTTAGGCGCGGATATTGAAACTAATCCGTGGCCCGGTGCGGGTGAAATTGATATCATGGAATACCGGGGACAGGAGCCTACGCGGGTATTAGGAAGTGTCCATGGACCGGGATATTGTGGCAGTGAAGAATTATGTGAGGAATCTGCCGTCACTACAACCTTCGAACTCAAAAATGACCGATTTGATACCGGTTTTCACGTTTTCGGCATTGAATGGGGTCCTGACTTTGTCAATTATTATGTAGATGATGTTTTGTACAACCAAATCACACCCGCCGATGTCCCGGGAGAATGGGTATTCGATAAGCCCTTCTACCTCCTACTCAACCTAGCTGTCGGTGGAACGTTTGTGGGTGGTGGCCCCAATAATGAAACCATCTTTCCCCAAAGACTCCTAGTCGATTATGTAAGAATATACAATTAACCACTTGATGCAAGAATTAACTCTAAATACGATGACACGATTTTTAAGATTTGCCAAACTGATCCCGGCCTTCGTTTTGACCGTGTTCTTACTTGGTTGTGACGATGACGACGATGGCGAGAATCTGCCCCAAGTTTCCGCAGGATTTACTCAAACTATTGATCAAGGTATACGTACGGTCACTTTTATTAATACCTCAGAAAATGCCACCAAGTATGCCTGGGACTTTGGGGATTCTACCACCTCCACCGAAATCAACCCGATAAAAACCTACGAGAGTGGCGAATATACGGTAACACTAACGGCTTCTAACACAGCAGGAGGCACCGCTGCCTTTGAGGATACGTTTACTATTCTCGCTGCCCCTGTTTTACCAATAACATTTGACGATGAGACTGTATTCTACCAAGCAGAAGTGTTTAATGGCGCTGCTTATGAAGTAGTGGCTAACCCGGATGAGTCCGGCTCAAACGCTAAAGCGGGTAATGTGGCTTCCATAACGAACATTGGAGCTCAATTTGAAGGAATAGCGCTAACGCTTGGCACACCGATTAACTTATCCAACGGCAAAAGTATTGAAATGAATTTTTGGTCTAATGAAGCGATAGATGTTCTGCTGAAACTTGAGGTGACGCCAACAAATGCGATTGAAACGGCTGTGAGTCACGGAGGAACAGGTTGGGAAGCCCTCACCTTTGACTTTGATTCCTTTGAGTCGTTTCCGAGGTTAGTCATTTTTGTGGACGGGCCAGGCGATACAAAGGGCACTTTTTATTTCGATGACGTTACGCAAGGCGGGGTAATCGGTTCTGTACCTACGATCGGATTGCTCGGTGACGCAATGATCGAGGTGGTTCTCAATGGCATTTTTACCGACCCGGGTGTAATGGCTGATGATGTAGAGGATGGAGATTTAACGGGAAGTGTACTTGTAGGTGGAGATGCCGTGGATGTGAATACCGAAGGCACGTATATAATCACCTATAACGTAACAGACTCGGACGGAAATCAGGCAACTGAAGTAACAAGAACGGTAATCGTTGCCCTAGACGAGACCCCACCCGTAATAACACTAAATGGTGATGCGATCATTGATTTGAAGGTCGGTGATAGCTATACCGAACAGGGGGCCACCGCTACGGACAATATCGATGGTGATATCACCGAGGATGTCATGATTGGTGGAGACGAGGTGGATACCAATACCGATGGAACCTATGTAGTCACCTATAATGTAAGTGATAATGCTGGTAATGCGGCGGCTGAAGTCACCCGTATTGTAAATGTAACTACGCCTAACCCTTTCTGTAATACTCAAATTCAAGCACACGGTGGAGATGCCGGTTCGGATATTTTTATTTCTGTGTTTAATGTGGATGATCAGACAATGAGAATAGAAATTGTATCTGCAGATGATGATCCCGTAGATGATTTAATATTCCCTGCAGGGGATTGGAATCCTGTCCCTGGTATTTCATTAGCACCCACGGATCAAGGCGACGCCATTTTTGCCGGGGAATTCTTTTATAACGGTGGAGCACCTGAAATTGTAGAATTTAATATTCTTTGGAGTAAAGAATCCTTCGGTGGTAATTGGTCACAAAACTCAGGATCAAATCTGTCTTCGGTACGATTTGATGCCACCTGCGATACCGGTGGAGGAGGTGGATGTACTGGAACACCGGTAGCGGCTACCACTTTACCCGTTGATTTTGAGGGATGTGAAACCTTCCTTTCTACTTTCGGTGATGGTTCAACATCGGTTACCGCGGAGTTAGCTGCAAATCCTGACCCTTCCGGAATAAATACCTCTGCTTCCGTTTTAAAGGTAGATAAGCCCACGGGGACAGTATCATTCTCTGGCTTTCAAAATGAGTTCCCTGCTAATGCTTTTGGTGATTTAAGTAGCAGCGCCTTTAAGCTCAACGTATACTCTACCCTGCCCAACATTACTTTTAGATTTGAAGTGAGTCTTGTACCTCAAACTGATCCCCCAACCGGAAATCCAGCGCAGGTCTACGTTACCGTACCAAATGCAAACGAATGGACCGAAGTGACGGTGCAATTTATAAATCTACCCGACCCGGATGCCTACAATTTGTTGGTGATTAAGCCAGATAATCCGGAGAGCAGGAATGATCCTGATCCCGTTCCGGCGGGAGGGACCTATTATTTCGACGATATAAGGATAGAGTAACCAACTCCCATAAAACCATAAATAGGAAGAATAAAGCTTCCTCCTACTTATGATTTTGGAGAATTAAGAATAAATAAAAAGACGAATATCTAATTTTCAATTTGAAAAAATTGAAATCACAATGAAACAGGAAGAATCAAGCAAAGCAACTCAGATTGATCAAGTTAAAATTGACAGTGAGCTATTTTTCAAAATCTCGAATGTCGATCAAATGAGGCCCTTCTTCATGAGTATAGTAAGTGATTCCAATCACTGGATGTTTATTGGAAGTAATGGCGGCTTAAGCGCTGGGAGAAGAGATGCTGAAAATGCTCTGTTTCCTTACTACACCGACGACAAGATCATGGAATCTGTGGAGTTTACCGGAAGTAAAACGATCTTCAGGATTCTGAAAGCAAGTCATTCTCATGTTTGGGAACCATTTTCAATAAGGTATTCGGATAATTATAAATTGAGTAGAAATCTCTACAAAAACCAGCTGGGAAATAAGGTGCTTTTTGAAGAAATAAATCACGACCTAGGTTTGACGTTCAGGTACGAGTGGAATTCCAGTGATACCTATGGATTTATCAAAAAAAGTACGCTGATCAACCACGGCGCTGAAACCACCAAAATTACATTTCTTGACGGCATCCAAAATGTAATGCCCTACGGGGTAGGAAGTGGTCTGCAAAACCAGAGGAGCAACTTGGTGGATGCTTACAAAAGAAGTGAGCTCGACGCCGCCAGCGGTATCGGAATTTTTGCTTTAAGCGCCATCATAGTGGATAAAGCCGAGCCGAGCGAAGCCTTAAAAGCAAATATAGCCTGGTCTACCGGTGTAGAAAACCCAAAACATCTGCTTTCATCTTCCCAACTTGAGAAGTTCCGCGAAGGGGCTGAAATTGTTGAAGAAAGGGACGTTAGAGCTGAACGTGGAGCCTACTTTATCTCCCAAGTAGTGACCCTATCAAGCCAGAATCAAAAGGAATGGTGGATCATCGCTGATGTAAATCAGAATGTAGCCGCTGTAACCGAGCTTTCTGAAAGCATTCAATACAAGTCTAATCTCCAAGAAGAAATTAGTAGCGATATTGAGCATGGATCGGAAAAGCTTCGAAAGCTAAATGCCGGAGCGGACGGTCTCCAGCTAACTCAGGACTCTGTAAGAGACACCCGACATTTTGCTAATTCACTTTTCAATATCATGAGGGGTGGAATTTTCGATAACAACTACAATATTGATAAAGCTGACTTTATCAATTATTTGTCCCGAGCGAATAAAAATGTGCTCAAATCCTGCAATACCGTAATTGAGCAACTCCCAATTAAGTTCTCACTTTCGCAGCTCAAAAGTACAGTTGAAAAGAATGACAATAAGATCTTCAGGCGATTAAGCCTGGAGTACATGCCCTTAAAGTTTAGCAGGCGGCATGGCGATCCAAGCCGCCCCTGGAATCAATTTAGGATCAACACGCATACTGAAGAAGGTTCCAAGATCCTCGATTACGAAGGGAATTGGCGCGATATTTTTCAAAACTGGGAGGCCTTAGCGCATTCTTACCCCG
>JBCCIX010000070.1:0-13025 GCA_039028075.1 Bacteroidota bacterium
TTCTTATTCGATTGAAAGGCGTTTGTTTTTTGCGCTTCAGAGCGAACGTATATTTTGCCGTTAAAAATACCGCGAGACTTGTCATCGAGAATTCCCTTGTACAGTTCATTGCTGAAAGAATCCGGCTTTTGATGATCTACGGTGGTATGATTATCCACATGCGACGCTCCACTAAGGAGGTACAGGCCGTACATGTGTGTTTCACAGCCTTCACCGGTTTGATCCACATTCAGGTTATTTCTTACCATAGATCCACCTGAAGTAAAGGTATAATTGCTATATCTACTACTGCCTGCTTGCCTTACTTGTGTAGTACCGGCGTAAAATGCGTGTTGGTTATTTAATTGTAGCTTATAGTGATCAATCTTAGCGTTTTGTGCGATGACAATTTCCGTTACCTCGTTCGTGAAGCTTATGTTTTCACCTAGTTCATTGTAGACTTCAATGACTGCTGCTTCGCAACTTTCTTCGGCAATGATTAAGTTGCGAGGAAAACTATGAGCCTGGCCGATCCGCACATCATTCATGTAACGTAAAACTATCGGCTTCGCTACACGGTGGTTTTTGTCCACTTTTATGACCGAACCATTGGCCGAAAAACCGGTATTTAACGCGATGAGTTCATCGTTTTCATAAGGAGCATATTTATTAAAATGCTCTTTTATGAGACCACTATCGGACAGTAATGCCGCATTAAAATCGCTGACCGTTAGGCCTGCTTCCGGTGTAAAATTGGATAGATCAGGATTGAAGTGACCATTCACGAAAACTAATTCGTAAGCGTCCAATTCATTTATTGCACCGTGTTTGAGGTCGTCTGGCTTAACTTGATCAACATCAGCAGGGCTGGAAAAGTCAATGAGCCTACCTACTTTCCTCGAAAGGTCGGTGTACTTGTATTCCTCATTTTTAGAAGTGGGGAATCCCAACTTTAAAAAATGAGCAATCGCTGCTTTACGCGTGTTGTGTATTGGCCCCTTTGATCCATTTAAAGTGGTTTCAAAGTCATTAAATCTTTGCCGCAACTGATTTAACTGCTCGTTCACAATATCCGTTTTACTCATATCAGAATTTACGCTGTAGCTGTATTTACTTCCTCTTTGATCCAATCATATCCCTTAGCCTCAAGTTCATGAGCCAGATCTTTAGAACCACTTTTTACAATTCGGCCTTTGTAGAGCACATGAACATAATCAGGAACAATATAATCTAGTAAGCGCTGGTAATGGGTTACCACGATGGTTGCATTATTCTTGCCCTTTAATTTATTAACACCGTTGGCGACGATTTTTAATGCATCTATGTCTAGTCCAGAGTCAGTTTCATCCAGAATAGCAAGTTTCGGCTCTAGCATAGCCATTTGGAAGATTTCATTTCGTTTCTTTTCGCCGCCGGAAAAACCTTCATTAAGCGATCTACTCAGCAGGCTTTGATCAATATCGACTAACTTCATTTTTTCCTTCATCAGGGTAAGGAACGATACAGCATCAAGAGTGTCTTGGCCACGAAATTCTCTTACCTGATTAAGGGCAGTTTTCATAAAGTTTATGGTGCTTACACCGGGTATTTCTACAGGATACTGAAATGCTAAAAATACGCCGGCTCTAGCTCTATCTTCCGGGGACATGTCCAGAAGATCCTCGTTAAAAAAACTGGCTTCACCTTCGGTTACTTCATAATCTTCCCTACCGGCAAGAACACTGGCTAGAGTGCTTTTGCCCGATCCATTAGGGCCCATAATGGCATGCACCTCACCCGCCTTAACCTCGAGGTTGATACCAGTTAGGATATGCTTGTCCTCAATGGAAGCGTGTAAATTACTAATTTTTAACATTGCTGTAATTCGAATTTTAAGAGTTTAGATTTAAAGTTCTCACAGTTCATATCAAAACGTACCTTTCTAAACGGGCGGCACTTGAAATCATAGTACCTCGACCTTCTTTTTGGAATTTTTCAACTAACCCACGGAACCTTCCAGCGTCAATGCCAGTAACTTTTGCGCTTCTACGGCAAATTCCATCGGCAATTGATTTAACACCTCCTTGCAGTAACCGTTGACAATAAGCGCTACGGCACTTTCTTCATCTATACCCCTTTGTGTACAGTAGAATATTTGATCTTCACCTATTTTAGAAGTAGTTGCTTCATGCTCTATTTGAGCCGATTTATTTTCAATGTCTATATATGGAAAAGTATGTGCTCCACATCGGTTTCCCATTAACAACGAATCGCATTGAGAGAAATTTCTGGCTCCCGTGGCTCGCTTCATAACGTGAACCTGACCTCTGTAGCTATTCTGTGAGAAGCCTGCGGAGACACCTTTTGAAACTATTCTTGATTTGGTATTTTTTCCAATATGAATCATTTTGGTCCCCGTGTCTGCCTGCTGATAATTATTTGTTACTGCGACAGAATAAAATTCACCGTTTGAATTATCGCCTTTTAGAATACAAGATGGATACTTCCAGGTAACGGCAGAACCCGTCTCTACTTGAGTCCATGAGAGCTTAGCATTATTTCCGGCGCATATACCCCTTTTAGTGACCAAATTATAGATACCACCCTTTCCGTTCTTATCACCGGGATACCAATTCTGAACGGTAGAATATTTTACTTCTGCCTCAGCTTTAACATAGATCTCAACTACCGCGGCATGCAGCTGATTTTCATCTCGCATAGGTGCCGTACATCCTTCCAAATAACTTACGTAAGAGTGGTCTTCAGCGACAATCAGCGTACGTTCAAACTGTCCGGTGTTAGCGGCATTAATTCTGAAATACGTCGATAATTCCATGGGGCAACGTACACCTTTCGGAATGTAACAAAATGATCCGTCAGAAAATACGGCAGAATTTAAGGCAGCATAATAGTTATCATTGACCGGAACTACAGAACCTAAATACTTTTTAACCAACTCCGGGTGCTCCTTGACCGCCTCACTAAATGAACAAAAAATAATACCAAGTTCGCCAAGCTTATCTTTGAAGGTTGTAGCTACAGATACGCTGTCGATCACAGCATCCACCGCCACTCCGGTCAAACGTTTTTGCTCTTCTAAGGAAATACCTAATTTCTTAAATGTTTCTAGAAGTTCTGGATCTACCTCGTCCAAGCTTTTAGGCTGTACCTTTTGCTTTGGAGCAGAATAATATATAATATCTTGATAGTTAATCTCAGGGAAGGTAACATTGGACCATTTTGGTTCCGACATCTCGGACCATACTTTGTAGGCATTGAGCCTCCATTCAAGCAACCATTTGGGTTCCTCTTTTTTTGCAGAAATAAAGCGAATAATATCTTCGTTGAGCCCTTTCGGAGCCTGATCACTGTCAAGATCGACCGTCCAACCGTGCTCGTATTCTTTAGAGGTGAATTCCTCTAAAATTTGATCGTCATTGCTCATATTGCTATCCAAACTAAATCGTGTGATTATGCAAAGATACAACAAATTTATCCCGCTAATGTTCCTTGACGCTCATTTTCGGATAGATAATAACAATGAAGAGATCACTAATGTCAATCAGCAGACTCAAGGTTCAGATTGCGACTTACACTTTCTTCTAAAGATATCATTGTATCAGTTCTTACTATTCCATCGATCTTTTGGACTTTATCGTAAAGTACGTTTTTAAGGTGATTTGTATCGCGACAATACATTTTGGCAAACATGCTGTAATTTCCCGTAGTGTAATGTACGTTAACGATTTCAGGAACTTGTTTGAGTTGTGAAATTACCTCATTGTAGAGGGCGCTTTTACTCAAGAAAATGCCTATGAAGGCGGTAATGTCAAATCCAAGTCGTGCATAGTCCACCAACAAAGAGTTACCTTTCACGACACCCATTTCTTCTAGTTTTTTCATTCTAACGTGTACGGTGCCCCCCGATACGTAGACTTGCTTAGCTACTTCCGTGTAGGGTTTCTTGGCATTTTTACTTAATACCTCAAGAATCTTGAGGTCTATATTATCAATTTCATAATTCTGTGGCATAATTCAAAACCTACTTTATTAATTTTTTAACCATTGAAGTATCAAATTAAAATTATTGTAAAAATATATCCAAATCATTACTTAATTTTTAATAAACAGCAACCTTACCTATATTTGAATTACAATAATATTCACTGTAGGGTGTTGAAATTGGCAGACAAGCCCTCCGGTCTCGGGGGTGAAGATGACAGGATAAATCTACCGGTAGGTGTGACTAACTGCTTCGTGGAGGTTCGAGTCCTTCTCCTACAGCTTATACATTTGATTACGGGACACTGTGGAGTGTTGAAATTGGCAGACAAGCCCTCCGGTCTCGAGGGTGAAGACAACGGGATAAATTTCTGAGCATCCAATAGCAATAGGAACTAACCGCTTCGTGAAGGTTCGAATCCTTCCTCCACAGCACTAACCATCCGCCCATCCGGCGGATGGTTTTTTTATGGCTCTTTTTTTGTAATATTGACATTGAACCCATTACATACTGATGAGCGCATTTCCCTGGATAAATAACTACCCTAAGGGTGTTCCTGCCGAGCTAGGTGAGCTTGATTACGATAATCTATTAGAGTTGTTTGAGGCCGCGTTTAAAAACTACGCCGGTACGGTGGCCTACGAAAACATGGGAAAGCAATTGACCTATGCTGATGTAGATAGGCTATCCCAAGATTTTGCCGCTTTTCTGCAACATCACTGGCAACTCAAGAAGGGTGATGCTATTGCCATTCAATTGCCTAACCTTTTACAGTATCCGGTGGTCCTTATTGGTGCCCTTCGAGCTGGATTGGTAGTAGTGAATACGAATCCTCTTTACACGCCGCGGGAAATGAAGCATCAGTATAGGGACTCAGGCGTTAAAGCGGTAGTGATCTTAGCCAACTTTGCTTCGAACTTAGAAAAGATTAGAAAAGAAACCGATGTGAACAAGATCATCGTGACTCAGTTGGGAGATATGCTGGGAACTTTTAAAGGATGGCTCGTAAATACGGTAGTTAAGCACGTTAAAAAAATGGTACCTCCATTCCGACTCGAGGGTGCCTTAAACCTACGAGAAGCATTGGCGATCGGAGCTAAAGCAACGTATCAACGCCCATCTATAGAACCCGGAGATAATGCGTTTTTACAATATACCGGTGGCACCACCGGAATTTCAAAAGGTGCTCAACTCTCTCATAGAAATATCGTAGCCCATACAAAACAAACTACCTACTGGTTTAAACCACTTCTTGATCAAAGTAAGGATCATACTATGATAACCGCTATTCCGCTGTACCATATTTTCGCTCTAACTGTGAATGGTATTCTAATGCTTAGTGTTGGAGCCACCAATATACTCATTACCAACCCCAGGGATATGGCAGGATTTATCAAAGAGTTGAAAAAGCATAAGTTCACGTTGATGACTGGTGTCAATACCTTGTTCAATGGTCTTATGAACCAGGAGTCCTTTAAGGAAGTTGACTTTTCTAAACTTTTCGGGACTATCGGTGGTGGTATGGCCTTGCAGGATGACGTAGCTCGCCGATGGGAGGATTTGACGGGTAAACCACTGGTAGAGGGGTATGGTCTCAGTGAAACCTCACCGGTATTGTCCTGTAATCCGTTAGACGGCACGCATAAAACAGGTACCATAGGATTACCGACGCCGGGAACGGAAATGGCAATTTTTGATGAACAAGGTAACCAGCTTGGTACCGGAGAGGTTGGCGAAATATGCGCCCGTGGTCTTCAAATAATGGACGGGTATTGGAACAAGGACAATAGTGAGGTCTTCTTTTCGGGAGAGTGGTTCAGAACTGGCGATATGGGGTTAATGACTGAAGAAGGATTCTTTAAGATCGTTGATAGAAAAAAGGATATGATCAATGTGAGTGGCTTTAACGTTTATCCCAATGAAATCGAAAATGTAGTAGCGAATCACCACAAAGTGCTGGAGGTGGCAGCCATTGGGGTGCCGGATAAAAAGTCTACTGAATGTGTTAAGATATTTGTGGTTAAAAGTGATACTACGTTGACAGAAGATGAACTTAGGAAGTATTGTAAGGAAAATCTTACCGCCTATAAAAACCCTCGACAGATAGAATTTAGAGCAGAATTGCCAAAATCCAATGTTGGTAAGATCATCAGAAGAGAATTACGTGACGAAACGGTAAAAAAGGTCTCTGCTTGATTACTTTACAAGCGCGATCTCTTCATGGACATACTTAAGGCCTATTACCGTAAAAATCAGCTGTACACCATTTTGTTGGTGGCACTTTTCTTACGATTATTAGCTTCTTTTTTCTCTAAAGGGTACGCCTTTCATGATGACCACTTTGATGTAATACGTGTTGCTCAAAACTGGGCCTTCGGACTGCCGCATTGGATTGAATCTAATGTCCCCCCGAAACACAGCATGCTTTATCCGGCCTTAAACGCATCCATACTTTGGGTGCTGGATGAAATAGGCGTGAGAGACCCCATAGCAAAGACCACGGTGCTGAGAGTCTTACATGCCTTTTATTCGCTATTGATAGTTTTGTTGAGCTTCAGGATTACTGAGCTTATTTCTAATCGCAGGGATGCAGTTCTAGTAGCCTGGATAGTTGCCGTGCTGTGGTTCATGCCCTATCTAAGCGTTAAATTCCTGGCAGAGCTTGTATGTGTACCCCCTGTGCTCTACGGCTTCTATTTGATTATTAAGGATGACAGAAAAAAGCAGAAATCACTGGGGTACTTAGCGGCGGGGACATTATTTGCAGTTGCATTTAGCATCCGCATGCATATTATATTGTTTGCCGGGGGTCTGGGCCTTGTGCTTTTGCTGGAAAGAAAGTGGCTCCAGAGCATTTATTTCACATCGGCTTTCTTAGTAACATCCTGTGTCTTAATCGCAATCCCAGACCTATTATTTTTCGAATATCCTTTTCAGTACGTAGTAAACTATTTTACCCACAACGCGGAAAACGCCAATAACTATATCGGTGGATCACCGTTAAAATTTCTGCTGACCACTTTTGGATTTCTGGTGCCTCCGGTTAGTGTTATGTTGATGTGGGGATACGTCAGGACCTGGCAGGTTGAGAAGAAGATTTTTCTGGCTGTACTCATCTTTTTCCTGGTACATTCTCTTTTTCCAAACAAGCAGGAACGCTTCATTTTACCTATGTACCCACTTCTAATTATTATGGGGGTAGTCGGATGGAACCAATTTATCGAGAATGCAAAATTCAGGGTGAGTTTCCCCAAGCTCCTGAGCGGATGTTGGTCTTTCTTTTGGATTATCAATGGGATTGCTGCTTTAGCACTGTCCTTAACCTATTCAAAAAAAGACCGTGTCGCCCCCATGCACTATCTTTACAAAAAATCTGACTTGTCCTCGCTAATCGTAGAAAGCGTGCGACCTAATGCCAAACAGGTACCGGTATACTATTTGGGTCAGCAGGCTGCGGATTATACAGATTTTCAGAAGGGTAATATTCTTGGTATGAACGACATGAAGCGCTCGAGGGAGTATCTGAAAAACGATATGCCATTTGTATTTGTGCTGGGGTCTAACAAAACCATCAGTCAATTGGGAAAGGAATTAAAATCAGTTAACCGCGATCCTAACTATATAATTTTCAAAGGTGACGCTGGGTTACAAAAGCGAATTCAGAGAGTTATGCCGTTGTTTCCAGGTAAGGAGCTCATTTTTGAGACCAGGATAGAACCTTCTACATTTGATAAGATGCTACATAAGCTTAACCCTAGACGGCATAGAAATGAGGAAGCGCACCTTTACAGGATCGAATAAGTAATCATTAAAACTCTTGCACGTTTTCTTAACTTTCTAAAAGTTGAGTAGTTTAGAAATTAAACAATGCAAATAAAACCATGATCGGATTCTTTGAGCATCAGTATTTGTCTTTTAAAAAACATCATCTAAGGAATCTCATTGCCTTAGCAAAAGCGGATGGTCAGCTGCATAGCTCTGAAGAAGAGATGCTTTATAAAATAGGGGCAAAGTATGGTCTTAAGGACAGACAAATAGCCTCTTTAATTCAGAATGAAAAGGAAATTAAATTGAAGATACCTAGTAGTCATGATCTTAAGATGAATCAACTCTATGATCTGGTACTTATGGTATATGCTGATGGTGTGGTCGAGGACTCCGAGGTAAATTTTTGTGAAGACCTGATGGAGCGCTTTGGGTTTTCGAAGGAGATTGTAAGTTGGCTGATTGACCACTTTGAGAAGGGAAACCCTCCGGTTCCTGAAGCCTGGGAAAACTTGAAAGAGGAGGGTAAACGTTTTATCGCAGCTTGAGTCGGTTAACCCAATAATCCGAGCACAGCTCCTCCTAAATTTATTCCAAAAAAGGTTTTGAAGAAGGTGATTATGAACATGGTTCCTAATACAACGGGGCAAATAATAGTAATCGCGAAATTTAAGTATTTTTCAATAAAGGAACCCGAGTATCCGGGGTAACCCTTGGCTATCTCTTCGTTTAAGTGTTTCGTTTTCCAGGCGTAAGCCGCAAATATGGATATAAGGCACCCACCTAAAGGTAAAAACGTATCGTTAGCTACGTTCTGGGCAAAATCCATAAAGGAAGTGGCATTTTCTGCACCGATATAGGTGATGAAGTTTGAAAAGAAACCAGAATATCCATTCGAGAACAATGAAGGTACACCCAGTATAAAAATTCCAATGGCAATGGCCCATACCGCTCTATTACGCCTGACTTTATGTTCATCAACGATGTAGGCTACGGGCACTTCTAACAGGGAGACGGTAGAAGTCAACGCGGCAAAGGACAACAATAGGAAAAAGAACGCCCCCACCACTACTCCTAATACGGGCCCTAGACTCTCAAATGCGCCAGGTAATACAGAAAAGATCAAACCAGCACCCTGACCCGCGCCTTCCATAGTGCCGCTGGTAAGATAGGCAACCAGCGGGAACATCATCAGCCCGGCAATGAAGGCGATGCCCACATCCGCGAGGGTAATAAATGCTGCCGAACTGACTATATTATCATTTTTACCAACATAGCTTCCGTAAGTTATGAGAGCACCCATGCCCAAAGACAAAGAAAAGAAAGCTTGCCCCATAGCATTACCCATGACCCCTACGGTGAGCTCTGAAAAATCAGGCACTAAATAAAATTTCAAGCCTTCGAAGGCGTGCTCCAGTGTGAGAGAATATATTACAAGCCCGACGATCATGGTGATCAGGGTGGGCATCAAAATTTTAGAAGCCCTTTCTATGCCCCCCGAAACTCCCTTAGAAACTATAAAACCGGTAGCAAACATAAAGACTACAGCGTACAACCCGACGGTTGCTACATCTTTGGTAAACTCGCTGAACTGATTACCGATCTCAAAATTTCCAGAGACCAGTTCAACAAAGTAGCCAAAGGCCCAGCCGGCAACTACATTGTAAAAAGAAAGGATAACTACACCACTCAGAATCCCTAATAGGCCCAAAATCCTCCACTTACCGAAACCCAAAGCGCTATACGCTCCTGCTGGATTTAATTGAGTTTTGCGGCCTATGGCAATTTCAGTGACCATAACGGGAAAACATAGTATAAAGCAAAACGCCAAATACAATATTAAAAATGCGGCACCACCACCGGCACCTACCTCAAATGGGAAGGCCCAGATATTGCCTAGTCCAACGGCCGAACCGGCGGCTGCCAGTATAAATCCTAACTTACTTGAAAAACCTCCTCTGTTTGGCATTCGATTAAATTTAAACCGCTGAAATTATGGAAATTTAACTTGATAGAAAAGACAATGTGATAGAAAGCGTACGACACCAGTTACGGGGTCTTATTGGCGGCGTTAAACTTTTCGAAAAGCTTGCTAACGGTTAAACCTTGAACGAGAATGGAGAATAGGACTGTGCAATAGGTCATGGTAATAATGATATCCACTATTTTTGTGTCGAAGGTTGTGGTTTCATACAACGACAGCGCCAGTGCCACGCTGATACCGCCACGGAGACCGCTCCAGGTCAAAATACGAATGGTGTAGGGCGGAAACTTTCTTTTTGTTCTCATAATTGATATGGGTAATCCCACGCCTATAAATCGAGAAATAAGCACCGATACAATGGCGAAACCTGCGCCGTAGAAATAATCAATTTCATAATTAATCACGATGACCTGCAAACCGATTAAAATAAATAATATGGCATTCATAGCTTCATCCATAAGATGCCAAAACTTATACACGTAGTCACCAGCTACCGTTTCGAGGCGTTTGTTTCTTCCTTTTCGGCCAACGAAAAGACCCATAACCACCATAGCCAGCGGCCCTGATACATGAAGCATTTCCGCAATACTCGCGCCTCCCAGCACCATACTTAGTGTTACCAATACCTCAATTTCTGTATGTTCATTATCAATAATTCTTAAAAGATATAATCCTAAGTAGCCGATTGCCGCTCCAAGCGCCATCCCGCCAATTACTTCCACTCCGAAGAGTTGCAGGGCATTCAGTGGGTCGAAATTCTCGACACCGTTTAGAGCGATAGTAAGTATAGTAAGGAAAACGACTACACCCACACCATCATTAAAGAGAGATTCACCGGCAATCTGAGACTCCAGGTTTTTGGAAACAGTGGTTTTTTTCATCATGGCAAGTACGGAGATTGGGTCGGTGGGAGAAATAAGAGCCCCAAAAATCAGGCAATAAATGTAATCCAATGGAAGACCTACCAAGGGCAGCAAATAGAAGATAGCCGTGGCGGTGATGAAGGTAGAAATAAGTACTCCGATGGTGGCTAGAGCGAAGATCGGCCACTTTTCTTCCCCAAGCTTTCTGAGGTCTAATTCTAATGCTCCGGCAAAGAGTAAAAAGCTCAGCATGACTTGAAACAGAACGTCTGAAAAATCATATTCTGTCATTAAGTTGGTAGCCAACTCATTCAGCGTTCTAAATATCCATTCGCCGAGAATAATAAATACTGATAAACCCAAAGCAAGCAGCATTAGGCCGATGGTCGAAGGTAATCGGAGCAGTTTTACGTTAATCAACGTAAAAAGGGCTGCCATAATGACGAGTAGTGTAATGAAGTCTAATACTTCCATAAGTAATAAAGCCAGAAATACAAAAGCTCAAGATAGTAAAACCATCAACATTAAAAAAGGCATGACACCTGCATTACATATATTCCGCTTTTTAGCTTACTAATAGAAAATTCAGGCAATTCAAAATGATTTTCCTTTTCCTAAGTATAAAGCCCAGCTGAAGCGACTGGGACTATGGCTGTGCAGATGAACTAGTGTCATGTCACACGTCAATTGATGGTTATAACTACACAATTCAGTGATTCATGGCAACCTTACTAAGCCTCTAAGGCTTAGTAAGGTTGTTCGATCGTGAGTACGGTCGAAAAAGCATATCGTCATTTGAGCTGTGATACGACACTAGTGTTAAGTCAAGCCTATACCTACGGGTAATCTGTGTTATCTTTTGGGGTATTGATGCGTTATAAAAAGCCCGCCTAGCTAACGCTATGCATGTTTTTTGCGCCTTGACCTACCCGAAAATCTACGTCCGTTTTACTCGTCACTTAAGTATTCACTTTAGCTTAGAGGTAACGGGTGGGGACATCAAAAATGGCTTAAGTTATCAGTAAAAGATCTTAAGTATTTTAAAAGGGAAAGTTCTTCATCGGTAGGCTAACGTTGTTATCTTTTGTTTTTCAGTTTACATTTATACAAATAACACGGATGCAATGGATCGACTCCAAAATTTTTCAATAAAAGAAAAAGCCTTAGAGATCAATTTAGATTCTGCAATTTATGGCTCATTTGCAGAAATAGGGGCTGGACAGGAAGTAGCCGCCAATTTTTTTAAAGCTGGCGGAGCTTCCGGTACCGTTGCCAAGACCATGTCAGCCTACGATATGAGTTTTAGCGATGCTATTTACGGTACCTCGGAACGGTATGTATACGAGGGCCGGTTGATCAAGATGCTGGATAAGGAGTATGGTCTACTCTCTGAGCGGCTGCCGCATCGTGCTAAAGAAACGCGTTTTTTTGCTTTTGCAAACACGCTTGAAACTCTTAACTACAATAAAACGAATCAAGCACACGGTTGGATGGGCGTTAGGTTTCAAACGCGGCCTGAGGGTCCGTACAATGAATGCGTCATCCATATTAAAATGCATGATAATGATGCTATCCTACAGCAATATGCGGTAGGAATAGTGGGAGTGAATCTGATTTACGCATGCCTGCATTACAAAGATGTAGGGGACAATTTTCTAAATTCATTGACGGACGAGTTGGCCAAGGGACGGATTGAAATCGATATGTTTAGGATCGAGGGACCAGACTACCAAAAGGTGGACAATAGGATCATGAGCCTGAAGCTCGTAAAGAATGGGATGACCAGGGTGGCTATTTTTGGTGCTGATGGAAGCGTACAGCAGCCCTCAGAATTTCTATATAAGAAAAATGTGTTAATGCTTCGTGGTCGTTTCCGACCGGTAACCCACGTTAATGTCGATATGCTTATTTCAGCAAGGCGCCAATTCAAAAAGGACCCGGATGTGGACAAAGACAAAATAGTTGTTTTGACTGAATTGACCCTGGCCGATTTGAGTAAAGATGGTCATATTGATGAAGAGGATTTTTTGAACCGTGTCGATATAATCTGTTCACTCGGCCAGAACGTAATGATTTCTAATTACATCCGTTATTACCGTCTTGTAAACTATTTATCTGCGATTACCAGAGGGCGCAAAATTGGTATTATCTTGGGTATTGACAACTTGCAAAAAGTGTTTGATGAAAACTACTATCAAGACCTTAAAGGAGGGGTCCTGGAAGCCTTCGGTACGTTGTTTGGTAATAATGTTACACTGTATGTTTATCCGTCCTTCAAACAAGACACTCAAGAACTTTATAGTTTAGCAAACTTTCTGCTTCCTGATAATCTTCAAGGTCTTTTAGACTATCTCAGGTTTAATAAAAAGCTGGTCGATATTGAAGGGCCTGCGCTTGATCACTTACACATTATATCGGATAATGTTTTGGCCATGATCAGATCCGGAGAAAA
>JBCCIX010000071.1:0-12819 GCA_039028075.1 Bacteroidota bacterium
CTTCTACTATCGTCTCAGAGACCAGTAGATTTGACTCTAACTGATTGCACTCACCTTGAATTCGAGCAGCGGTATTTATAGCATCTCCATGATAGGCTATTTCCCGCTTAAATTCCCCTACCTCAGTCACAGTTACTTTACCCATATTGATTCCCGCTTTGAACTGTGGTACTAGGCCATAATTCGCTTTATAATAATCGCTTCTCGAATTCAGCTTATCCTGGAAAGCAAAAAAAGTACGTAAACAATTATTGCCTTGGAGCCCGTTTTGTGAACTCCATACCAATACTGCCTCATCCCCAACGTATTGGTAAATCTCCGCTTTGAAATTGTGAACCACCGCTAAATCATGAAAACAATCCTGAATCAGGCGACTATATTCAAGATGACCCAATTGCTCCGCAAAGGTAGTTGCACCCCTTAAGTCCAAAAACATGAATATCATTTCCTCATCTCTAGGGGTATAGAATTTACCGGTAATCATTCGCCATAGATTACCCCTTCCTAGCATCCTATTAATGTAAATGAATAATACAATCCCAAAATTCACAAACAAAGCATAGATGATAGCCACACGAACCACAGTTTGTTCAATGAATTCCGAAAAGCTAGCTTCAGGACTGATAATTTCAACAAACCTGATCAGATAAAAGACGCAGGTAACTAAAGTTAAACCGGTAAATAGTTGAAGAGTTAAAGTATAAGCTACTAATCGTGTAAATAGAACTCGACCTCTTAGATATCGGTCAATAAAGAGATGTAAGCTTGCAAATCCAATGCTTTGAAATAACCACGCTAGCAGGAAAATGGTAAACCTGCTGCTGATTGTAGCATCTACGGCGTTTTCATAAACACGATCTGTTGTCCAAAGTAACTGCCAAATAAGGCTCGCGATCAGCCATCCCAGAAGGTAGTCTCTTACAACTTTTAGTTTGCTTTGTTTCAAAACAATCAAGTAAGAGGCTAAATATATTTTATCATTCTACCAAATCAAACTAAATGGCCGAAGTACTGATTAAAATCTAGCTACAGACTGGATGTGATGAATTTAGCGATGGGCAAGTGACCAAACGACTAGTAAGACTGATTATGAAATTATATATAGAGCAAGTTAAGAAAATAACAGTTTCTGATAGTATTTCTAATTCAATCTAAGCTTAACCAACGTCGATCCGGCCTTCCCACTCTATCGGGCCTCCGAAGTACTTCACAAAAACTCAATAATCCGTTGACGCTTTAGTCTTTCACTATGATAAATTCTACCCTCCTATTCAACTTTCTGGATTGCGGATCAGAATTATCAGCAATGGGTTTGGAACCTCCATATCCCTTGCCGCTCACTCTTTTTTTTGAAATCCCTCGCTTCACCAGGTAGGAACGTACAGCTTCTACTCGTTCTTTAGACAGTTTGAGATTTTGCTTTGAATTACCTCGGTTATCCGTATGACCCTCCAATCTGATTTTCATCGAAGGATTCTCCTTCAGTAACGCAACAACTGAATTTAATTCCTGATAGGATGAAGCCACTATACTGGCCTTGGACTGCTCAAAAAGTACATTTTCAAGATTTACCCTGGCACCAATCTCGATCTTTTGAAGCTGAAAGTTCTTTTCCAACAGTTTTAATTCCGAGCTGAATACTTCCAGTTGCTCCTGGTGTGTAATGTAATTGGGTGACGACACCTTGATGGAGTAAACACCCGCCGACGGAAGCGATAAGGAGTAACGATTGGAGGCCTGATCTGTGGTCACTTCCTTTTCAAACTCATCTTCTAAAACAATACTGACGCTACCTTCAATTCTGTCACCGGAGTTTTGATCGTTGATACTGCCATATAACGTAAAAAATTTCGGGTCGGCGCTAATTAGTTCCTTGTCCACTTCAGACAAGGAGACACGTATTGAATCTTGCTGATTGTCCTCTTTAAAGAGAGAATCAGCATCTACTCCTAAATAAAATCGGATATCGCCAAACCCGTCACTATTTTGTGTAGAGGTAAAAAGCGAATATCCTTCGTATTTTCTATAACCTCTTTCCTGACCACTTGTATTGATAGCAGATAAGGCTACAGGATCAGACCATTCCGTCCACGATTCACCTTTACGTACGCACATGAATACATCGGCACTGCCCCTGCCACCGTGACCATTTGATGAGAAGTAAAGCGTATCTAGCGTGACATTAATCGTAGGGTCGAATTCCTGATAGCGTGTATTGATGACATCCCCAAGATTGCGAGGCTCGGTCCAACTATCATTGCGTTTTAAGCTAACGTATATATCTTCTGTTCCACGGGTATCATAGCTCTCCATAGAAAAGAGTAATGCATCACCACCATCTGAGATACTCGCACCGATGATATTTGAAGTATTCTTAAAATACGGAATCGTTACATTAACAGGTTTTGTGAACGAGCCGTTGCGAAAGGAAGAAATGGAAATGCCCTGGGTTTTTACTGGTCCACCATCGCTGTAATGACCATAAAGAAACACATCTCCAGCGCTACTGATGCCAACTACGCTATTTATTGCACCATTATTCAATGCTTTAACATTTTTCGGAACGCTCCAAGAGTTTCCGGTGCGCACGCTGTACCAAATATCACCCTTGTCAATTTTACCTCCATAATTATCCGGATGATGACTTCGCGTGAAATAGAGTATGCCATTTTTTTCGTCCAGAACAGGATATTGTTCATCAAAGATGCTGTTTATCGACTTAGGCGAAATTATGTGCTGAGCATTGATAGTATAAGCGAATAGAACAAGCACTGTTATGAAGATCTTGAACATGGTAAACTAAACGTTAAATAAGCATAGCTATTATGCACCAAGCTTTAGTACAAGTAAGGGTTTGTCTGTAGAATACGCCAATGTCTTCGTAAGGCTTTTATGGAAAATACTTGAGACAAAGTTTCTGTGTTGCTTAAATACCACCAAAAGATCAGCCCTTTCTTTCTGCATGTACTCTTCTATACCTAAACCTACAGCACCTTTAAACTCCTTATTAGTAAAACTAATTTTCGAGTATTGAATAAAACTTTTCAGTTCCTCCACAAACTGCTTGTATTGTACCTCACGGTCATCTTGATTAATGTGTAAGACATTAATTCTGGAGTCAAAAAAAGTAGCGAAGGAAATCACATCTTGTATGGCCAACTTATCTTCTTCAGCGTAATCAGAGGCATATACTAAATTATGGAATCCCGTAAAAGCGGCCTGTTCGGGAATACACATGACAGGTGTTTTTATCTTATCAATTACCTCTTCCGTCTGACTCCCAAAGTAAATTCCATTTGTTTTACTTACTCCGGTAGTTCCCATGACGATGTAATCATAATGTTCATCTTCCACCAAGCTTTGTATCTGATTAGTCAGCTCACCTAGTTCTATCCTGTAGTCACACTGAATGGTATCTCCGTTACATAGGGTATCTGCTAAGGCAGATAAGCGCGTTGAAGCCAACGCTAAAAGCTCTTTAAAGGACTTCCCATAAGCCTCTTCTCCTACGATCCTATTAAAATCTTTTTCGGTGAAAACGTGAATAAGCGTGATTTTACACTGATATTTTTTGGCAATCGCAGAAGCAAATTCAAGAGCATTTAACGAAGCATCAGAAAAATCAACAGGACAAAGTACTTTATTCATTTGGTGCAAATATAATCAAGAACGCACTACATTTTGATAGCTATTATTTCCTTTAGATACCCAACGATTTTGGGCAAAACTAAATCTCCACGGCAGCAGAGCATCCTCTTTTGCATAGGCCACCCCTATCCGGGGTGAAGCTACAATCTCTTCGTTGCTAGTACCACTACTTTCTATCCACAAATCGTTCCCTAGCAGCGAGGTTGTATTATGTTCCATACCAATACCTAAGGCTTGACAAACCTTACCTGGCCCTGAGGTCAGATTATAGTCTGCTTTTTTCTGATTCCTACGCTCCGTCATAATCTGAATGCCATCAAGTGGCTGAACGGCTCTAATCAGAACGGCTTCTGCTATACCTTCTGCATTAGTTACTACGTTTAATAATTTGTGGATGCCATAACATAAGTACACATAGGCTGTACCCGCGGCAGAGAAGAGTACTTTCGTCCTGTTAGTGTTTCTATTCATGTACGCATGGCAAGCTTTTTCTGTGTAGGAGTACGCTTCCGTTTCAACAATTACTCCGGAAGTTCGAATGCCTTCGAGATTTGAAACCAGTATCTTGCCTAAAAGGCATTTAGCTACCTCACAAACATCCGGGTTTTGGTAAAATTGGACACTTAGCTTTTGATGGTTGCAGTCTATCATTATCTTTTATTCGATTTTCCACCACTTCCAACAAATATCTCATAATTTCGTCCTTGAATATTTAACCAACTTTTTATTACGTGAAAAAAATAGCATTCTTACTATTATTTATAGTATGTGTAGCGTGGCATACCAACGCGCAAATTAATATCCCACAGCCCAGCCCAGCGGGTTCCGTTTACAGTAGAGTAGGACTCACAGATATAACCATCGACTACTTCAGACCTAAAGTGAAGGGTCGAAAAATATTTGGTGAAGGTTCAGACTTCTTACAGCCATACGGCATTTTGTGGCGCGCCGGGGCAAATTCCGGTTCTAAATTAACGCTAAGTACGGACGTAGAAATTGGCGGAAAGAAGGTAGAAGCCGGCGAGTATTTAATTTTCATGACACCGGGTAAAGATCAATTTGAGTTCAGACTTTACTCGGATTTATCTTTAGGTGGCAACGTAGCAGGTTATGAGAAGTCTAAAGAAGTACTGTCTGTTACCGCCAAGGCGTTGAGCATACCTCCCGTTGAAACGTTAGCCTATCAGATCACTGATATTAGCGAAGATAATACCACGGCAAACATTGAGTTCTCATGGGCTGACGTTGCCGTAAAGGTACCGGTAAAGGTATCGTTTGATGAAGTAATTATGGCGGACATTGCTTCAAAAACACAGGTAAATCCAGGTAACTACCTGGCCGCAGCCAGGTATTACTACACAACGGATAAAGATCTCAACCAAGCCCTTGAGTGGATAAATAAATACTTGGCGGTTGATAAAAATTCAAAGCAATTCTGGAACCTACACCTTAAGGCTCAGATTTTGGCTAAAATGGGCGACAAGAAAGCTGCTATCGCTACGGCTGAAGAGTCAAAAGAATTAGCTACGAATTACCCTAACGGAGATTTCGGTTACATCAAGCGAAATGAAGATTTGATCGCCCAAATTAAGAAGGGCAAATAACTATATCCCTATTCCCTATTTGTATAAAGCCGAACTGTAAAAAGTTCGGCTTTTTCATTTAACATCTTTTAACCTTCTCTTAACATGATTTAGAATATCCGAGATGAGTAATTAGCCCGCATGACCGTAACCTTGATTATAAATGTAAATCAACAATTACGCAATGAAAAAGCTAATACTATCATTCTTAACACTACTTCCGGTTGGTCTTATGGCCCAAAATTCAGGAAGCATTACTTACGAGGAAAAAATCCAATTGAAAATTGATTTTGGTGACAACGTACCTATGAGTGAGGACTTGAAATCAATGATTCCGTCGTCAAAAAGTACCGAAAAGATACTGCTTTTCAACCCGAAACATTCGCTGTACAAAAACATTGATAACAAGTCCGGTGATGAAAATATCTCACAGCTAACGAGCGAATCAAGTATCGAAGTTGTACTCAAACGGCCCGAAAATGTGACCTACCAGGATCTTGCGGCGAATAAGGTGGTAGAAAAGCAAGAGTTTATGGATAGGATCTTCCTTATTTCCGATGAATCTGAGAAACAGGCATGGAAAATAACCGGGGAGCAGAAAGAAATTTTAGGTTACGTATGTCAGCAAGCTACCACCGTCAGGGATAGCAGTAAGATAGAAGCTTGGTTTACTCCCCAAATCGCGGTTTCTAGTGGTCCAGGTAAGTATGGCGGGTTACCCGGTCTGATTTTGGAAACTAATAAAAACGATGGAGAGGCCGTAGTTACCGCAAAGCATATTGATCTTCAGACGGATATCAATGATCAAATAGTACCTCCCACAAAAGGTAAAAAGGTTAATCGTAAGCAATTCAACAAGATCCGTGAGGAAAAAATGAAAGAGATGGAACTCCAATACGGCGGCTCAGGCAAGGGCACAAGAGTATTCATCCAACGCAACTAGTAATGAAATTATTACTAGTTCTTCTCATGTATTTGCCGTTTACCCTCTTGGCACAGAACGCATTGATCTCCGGTCAGGTGATGGACTCAACTCAAGTAGGGCTTCCGTCTGCTTCTGTCGTCTTGCTGAATAAAACTGACTCTGTTCTACAAAGTTTCGCTATAACCAACGCAAAAGGAGAGTTCCAAATGAGTAGGGTTAAACCCGGCGAATACATATTGCAGGCCTCCTACGTCGGTTATCGAACTTTTTCGAGGCTTCAAAAGATATCCGCAGGAGCTAATAACTTAGACCCTATTGTACTGAATGAAAACACGACGATGCTTGAAGATGTGGCCGTGACTGCAGATAGAATACCGATTCTAATTAATGGAGACACTGTAGAGTACAACTCAGCAGCCTTTAAAACTAAACCCAACGCTACGGTGGAAGATTTACTGAAAAAGCTGCCTGGCGTAGATGTCGACAATCAAGGAAACATTAAAGCCCACGGAGAAGAAGTCAACAAAGTGTTAGTAGATGGCAAAGAGTTTTTTGGTAATGATCCTAAAATAGCCACTAAGAACCTACCGGCAGATGTAGTGAATAAAGTACAGGTTTTTGATAAATTATCGGATATGGCCGAGTTTACCGGGGTTGATGACGGTGAGCGTAACAAAACCATTAATCTCAATCTCAAAGAGGACAAGAAGAAAGGATATTTCGGTAAACTTACCGGCGGTTATGGCACTGACGACAGATATAATTTGAAAGGCAATGTAAATCGATTTACAAAAAAGATGCAGCTGAGCGCCTTGGCCGCCTCTAACAATACGAATGAACAAAACTTTACATTTCAGGACTATCTAAGCTTCAACGGAGGCCTTAGTAATATGCTTTCCAACACCAGTGATGGAGTGAACTTTGGACAAGGCTTAGCGGGTCAGGGACAACAGCAACGCGGTGTTAATACAGCGCATTCGGGGGGCATTAACTTTAATTATGATTTTAGTAAAAATACGGAGCTCAGTTTGAATTACTTCTACAATAATGTTACTAACCGACTCATCAGAGAGTCTTCTAGAATTAATTTTCTCAACAACGAAGTTTTTAATAGTGGTGATACGGCCTCGAGTAAGGCCAGAAACTATGATCATAGAGCTAATTTCAAATTAAAACACACACTTAAAAAAGGTGAGGATCTCACTTTTAGAGGCAATCTGAACTTTAATAACGCTAATGCCAATTCAAATGGCAATTCTCAAACCTTTAATCCCGAGGGGGCCGTTCAAAATAGTCGTCTCACATCAAATAGATCAGAACGTGATGGCATTAATCTTACTACGAGCCTCCTCTATAGAAAGAGATTTCAAAAGGAAGGAAGATCACTAACTGCCGGTTTGAACAGTGGCTTTACCTCGAAGGACGGCCTTAGTTTTGTGAGGAGTAATAACACCTTCTTTACCAGCGGATCAGTGACGGAAGAGGTGCTTAACCAACGGCAAATTGACGACAACCGAGGTTTCAACTACAAAGGCTCCTTAACATTTACAGAGCCCCTGGGCAAAGGAAAATTTCTGCAATTCAACTACGAACGCCAAAATTTTAATGACGATCAAGTTACGGAGTTTTTCGATATCCGGGACAGTGGAGATTTGGTCCCAAACGATGAACTCTCTAACTCATTTGACCGGGATTATGTTTACGACCGACCCGGTGCCAATATTTTAGTAACAAAAAAGAAGCTCAATTTAAATGTTGGCGTAAAGGCACAAAACTCTGATCTGCAGGGAACAATCACCGGAAGCGACGAAAGAATAATAAGAACATTTCAAAATCTGCTGCCCTCACTTAATATCAAATACAGCTTTGCCACTTCCAACAGGATTACCTTCAATTATTCTACCAGCGTTCAGGAACCCTCGTTACGCCAGTTACAACCGATCGTAGATAATAGCAATCCATTCGTCATCTATCGGGGCAACCCTAACCTTAGAGCTGAGTATTCACATAACGGCCGCTTAAATTATACCTTATTTGATAATTTTAGCTTTACCAGCCTATTTGTGACGCTGAGAGGTAGAATTACCGAAAATAGAATTAGAAACGCTACCAGCATTGATAATCTGCTTCGACAGGAAATAACACCGGTGAATATAGGGGAAGAGTACCAGGTAGTTGGATACCTGTCGTTTTCAACCCCTGTAAAGTTAATAGGTGCCAAGATCAATATTACCGCCAATACCTTTCACAATAGAAGCGAGCTTTTTGTAAATGAGCAGAAAAACCAAGTGGATAGATCCATAAACTCCGTGGATTTAAGCTTAGAGAACAGAAAGAAAAATCTGTTGGATCTGAAGGTGGGAGGAAAACTGGAATTCAACAACACCGCGTATTCTGATAATACCGAGCTTGACCAAGACTTTATAAACAAGATTGCTTACGCCGACCTTAGTTTGGATTTCTTAAAAACCTGGAATTTCAATAGTACCTTGGATTACCGGATTTATGAAGGAGATATCTTCAATGATGATTTGTCATTTCCCCTGTGGCGAGCAGAGTTATCCAAGAGCTTTGGGCAACTTAGGCGGCTGACCGCAAAACTGGCCGTATTTGATATTCTCAACCGGAATACCGGAATTGATAGAAACAGCGCTTTTAATTTTGTGCAGGATGAACGAGTAAATGTACTAAGCAGGTATTTTATGTTTTCACTGACTTACTCACTATCCAAATTTGGCAGCGGGCAACCGGGTGTAATTATAAAGTCAGCTTCAGGAAGATAAAAAAGGGGCTGAAGCCCCTTTTTTCATTAAACTCTTCGTAATATCTACTCTCCATTTTCTTCACCAAGCGCCTCTAGCCTGGTTTTCATCTCCTCCGCTTTATCATACTCCTTTTCCTGCATGTAGATATACTGTAGGGTTTCTAAAGCGGTACGTTCATCTGGCTTCAATTCCAATACTTTTTCCCAGTACGGCATGGCTTTCTTGAGACGGTCATCAATTTCCACCTGCATTTTTTTTGCTTTTTCTAAATCGTCAGATGAAATGCCCAAATTATTTTGCTCAGTAATGAGATTTACCGCTTCATTGTAATAGAGTACCGCCAAATTAAAAGCAGCATTGTAATAATTAGGATCTATTTCATTGGATTTAGTGTAAGCCGCTTTTGCTGCTTCCGTGTTTCCCAACTCTTCTTCAAGAATTCCTAACTGGAAATGAAGCGCCGCATTATTGGGTTCTTTACTGATGGCCTCTTTTAAACCAACTTTCGCTTCATCCGATTTTCCCAATCTAATTAACGCCGCAACCTCTGATTTGGCAAAATCCAAATCATCGGGAAATTCATCTTTGGCCCTTCTTATGACTTCAATCGCCTTATTATCGTCTTTATTAACAGAACTTTCAATATAAATAAGTGAATTGTAAGCATCTTTAGTCTGGTAATCCAGATCATCGATTAAGGCGTAGTAATTTTCCGCGGCAGCCTCGTAATTCTGCGCTGAAAGAGCGATGGAGCCCGCATAAATATATCCGGTGGTATCCTCTGGTTGGACTACCTTGGTTTTATCTAACCATACCAACGCCTCTTCCTTTTTATCGGCTTGATAGGCTTCTACTCCTTTATTCAAATAAAATCCCCATAACGTTTGAATTTGCTGAGTTTTCAACTGAGGGAGGCCATTGGCATCAGAAATGTAGTACTCAGAGTTGCCTTTTTGCATTTCGTCGGCTTTTGCGAAAGCTGCCATTGCCGTCTGTAGCGGATTTGTCGCGAGATTTTGATATTCACTATTTGAGGTAGTGTCCAAAGAAGCGTAGATCAGGCCTCTGTAATACCATGTCTTACCATCTATTTTCGTTTTTTCGTGCTCTATGGCGGCATCAATAATATTCTTGGCTTCGCCTAAATTTCCTTCCATCCGAGACTTCTCAGCCTGATTTATCTTCGGCTTTTTCTGGGCGTAGCAATCCAAACCCACTGCCAAGACAAAAAGTAGTAGAAATAAATTCTTCATAATAGTAGTTTCAAATTTGTACAAAGTTATTGTTTTTCTTCAGTTTTATCCGAATCTGACAAACCCTGCTTTTCCTCGGATTCGCCTTCAATTTCAATCTTTTCAATTTTTTCTACTGATGATATTTCATCATTATCATTTAACCGTATCAATTTTACGCCTTGTGTAGCACGTCCCATCACTCTCAGGGCCTCCACGGCCATCCTGATGGTGATCCCGGATTTATTGATGATCATCAAATCATCAGAATCAATGACCTCCTTAATAGCAACTAGCTTGCCAGTCTTATCAGTCACATTAATCGTTTTCACACCTTTTCCACCTCTCTTCGTGATTCGATAATCGTCTATCAAGGACCTTTTACCATAACCTTTCTCTGAAACTACGAGTAAATTGGCATCATCACGGCTAATACATACCATGCCCACCACCTTATCATCAGTACCCTCCAGGGTAACTCCCCGCACACCGGAAGCCATTCTGCCCATAGGGCGTACATCTGATTCATTGAAGTGAATGGCTTTACCTTGCCTTTTGGCAATTACGATATGATTAGTGCCATTCGTTAATTTTACTTCTAGCAGTCTATCTCCATCTTTGACCGTAATGGCATTAATACCGTTTTGACGAGGCCTTGAGTACGCTTCCAAAGCTGTTTTTTTGATGGTACCATTTTCGGTACACATCATCACGTAATTAGTATTGATGTAATCCTCATCAGTGAGGTTTAACACATTAATCACGGCTCTTACCGTGTCACCCGATTCTATATTGATCAGGTTTTGGATGGCGCGTCCTTTGGAGGTTTTAGTGCCTTCAGGTATTGCATAAACTTTTTTCCAAAACAGCTTACCGTATTCGGTGAAAATCAAAAGGTAGTTATGCGCAGTAGCTACAAACAAGTGTTCTGTAAAATCATCTTGCTTAGTAATAACACCTCTTGAGCCTACTCCTCCCCTGCTTTGCGTCCTGTAATCGATCAATGGCGTTCTCTTAATGTACCCCTCGTGGGAAATGGTAATCACCATTTCGTCATCCGGAATCATATCTTCTACGGTCAAATCATCAGCACTGTGCACAATTTCAGTTCTACGGTCATCACCATAACGGCCTTGCATCTCCATAAGCTCCGTTTTAATGATTTCCATTCTGCGCTCTTCCCGCTCCAAAATATCTTTTAAATCAGCAATAAGGACTTTCACTTCTTCGTACTCCTTAATGATCTTCTCGCGCTCCAGACCGGTCAGCCGTTGCAGGCGCATCTCTAAAATAGCCTTGGCTTGTATTTCGCTTAACTCGAAAGTAGTTATCAAATCAGACTTCGCGATCTCAGGGTCTCTGGAATTCCTGATCAGGGCAATGACTTCGTCAAGATTATCAAGCGCAATTAAGTAGCCTTCCAAGATGTGGGCGCGCCTTTCAGCCTCATCGAGTTCATACTGCGTTCTTCGTATTACCACTTCATGGCGGTGCTCAACGAAATACTTAATAAGGTCTTTTAGATTTAAAGTTTGAGGTCTACCCTTGACCAGGGCTACATTATTAACGCCAAACGAAGACTGCAGCTGCGTATATTTATAAAGATGATTTAAAACAATATTAGGAATAGCATCTTTTTTGATGTCATATACTACCCGCAACCCTTCCCGATCCGACTCATCGCGTATATCGGATATACCCTCGATTTTTTTGTCATTTATAAGTGCAGCCGTCTTTTCAATCATGCTGGCCTTGTTGACCATATAAGGTATTTCGGTTACTATGATCTGCTCCTTGCCTGTTTTTGTGGTGTAAAAGTCCGCCTTAGCCCTCATTACAATTCTACCTCGTCCGGTTTCAAAAGCGTCTTTAACACCGGCATAACCATAAATGAGACCTCCCGTCGGGAAATCCGGGGCAGTGATATGCTGCATGAGATCTGCGACACTAATGTCGTTATTTTCGATGTAGGCAATAGTGCCGTTTACCACCTCTGTTAAATTGTGGGGAGCCATGTTGGTGGCCATACCTACGGCTATTCCCGAAGCTCCATTTAACAAAAGATTAGGCACCTTCCCCGGCAGCACCGTTGGTTCTTTTAGGGAGTCGTCAAAATTCGACTGGTAATCAACCGTATTTTTGTTAATGTCAGCCAGCATCTCCTCAGCCAAACGCTTTAAGCGCGCCTCTGTGTAACGCATCGCAGCGGGCGAGTCCCCGTCAACACTCCCGAAGTTCCCTTGCCCGTCTACTAGCATGTATCTCAGCGACCACTCTTGCGCCATTCTTACCATAGCGTCGTATACTGCCGTATCGCCGTGAGGATGGTATTTACCTAAAACCTCCCCGACTATTCTAGCTGATTTTTTATAGGCCTTATTATAATTTACACCCAGTTCCAGCATGCCGTACAAGATTCTTCGGTGCACAGGTTTCAGGCCGTCCCGCACGTCTGGTAATGCCCTGGAGATGATGACCGACATAGAATAATCTATATAGGCACCTCTCATTTCATCTTCAATGTTAATTGGTATTATTCCCTCCCGTGATGCATTACCTTTATCTTCGTCTGCCATGGACTTTATTGTACTTTAGCGTAGTTAAAAATATGTGCGAATTTACAGAATTAGATACCATTATTAAAGCTCAAATGAGCCTAAAATACA
>JBCCIX010000072.1:0-12803 GCA_039028075.1 Bacteroidota bacterium
ACTCAGCAAAGTAAAGATCCTATTGAATGAACTCGAAGATATTTACAGAGGTGTTTTTCTTATTCGTGAATTAAGCGCTAAAACACTAGATCGGATTGCGAGTTTTGGTGAAATAGCGTCTTCTATCATTATCAATGACTTTTTAATAGACCAGGGTCCGGAGGCACAACTTGCGGCTCCTAAAGAATTCATTCGAACCGATAGTAGCTACGGTCGGGCCAATGTAAACTTCAGTAATAGCAATCGGGCGATAAGATCTTATTTCAAAAATGCAAAGAGTATCTGGGTCTGTCCGGGCTTCATAGCCGCCAATCCCCAAGGTGAAACTACTACGCTGGGCAGAGGTGGATCGGACTATTCTGCGGCCATACTAGCTGCGGCCTTAAAAACAAGCCGGTTAGAAATATGGACTGATGTCAGTGGTATGATGACCGCAGATCCTCGTATGGTACGCTCTGCCTATGTGATCGAAAAAATTACGTACCAAGAAGCTATGGAACTTTCCCACTTTGGGGCTAAAGTACTTTATCCACCTTCTATTCAACCGGTCTTAGCCAGTAAAATCCCGATACATATAAAAAATACGTTTGATAAAGACCATCCTGGCACTATCATCTCAAAGAAGCAAAAAAAGAGGAATGGGAAAATCATCAAAGGGCTGTCTTCCGTACAAAATATTGCCCTTTTCAGTTTAACCGGAAGCGGAATGGTGGGTATACCCAATTTCTCTCACCGGCTGTTCAAAGCGTTATCACTCGCAAAAGTCAACGTTATCCTGATCACACAGGCATCATCGGAGCATTCCATTTGTGTAGGAATTGACCAATCCGACAGTGCCATTTCCAAGGAAGCTATTGAGGCTGAATTTGAATATGAGTTGGCTACTCATAAAGTTGATACCTTGGATATTGAAACTGACCTTGCCATTGTAGCGCTCGTGGGCTCTAATATGCAGCAACAAGTGGGTGTTAGCGGTAAAATGTTTAGCGTACTGGGCCAAAATGGTGTAAATATTAAGGCCATAGCGCAAGGATCATCCGAAAAGAACATTTCCGTAGTGATTGACGGTGATGAAGTAAAAAAGGCATTGAACAGCCTCCACGAAAGCTTCTTTTTGTCCGAAAAAAAGCAACTTAATCTATTTATGATAGGTGTTGGAAATGTGGGAGGCACCCTAATCGAACAGCTAAAACAGCAAAAAGACTACCTGGCAGAACATCACCATATTAACATTAGAATAGCGGGACTCGCCAATAGCAGGAAAATGCTATTTAAGGCCGAAGGCATCGCACTAGATCAATGGAAGGACGAGCTGCTTAAGGAAGGAAAGAAAATGCGGCTCGAAACTTTTGTCAAAGAAATGGACGCTTTAAATATGCGTAATAGCATTTTCATTGATAATACTGCAGAAGAATCAGTGGCCTCTATCTACCAACAAATATTAGAGAAGAGTATTTCAGTGGTTACACCCAATAAGATTGCATGCACTCAAAGTTATTCATCCTATCTATCGTTAAAACAAACGGCATTACGATACCGGACTCAGTTCCTTTTCGAAACTAATGTGGGTGCCGGACTACCTGTGATCAGTACATTAAGTGACCTCATAAAAAGCGGTGATGAGGTGATTAAGATCCAGGCGGTTTTATCGGGCAGTCTGAACTTCATATTTAATAACTTCAGCGAGAAAACCAGGTTTGTGGATATAATGAAACAAGCCCAGCAAGAAGGTTATACTGAGCCGGATCCAAGGATCGACCTAAGTGGTGTGGATGTAATGCGAAAAATACTTATTCTCATTCGAGAGAGTGGATTTGAAATGGAGTTAAAACACATCCAAGCAAGACCTTTTATGCCCGGTGCTTGCATGAATACAAAAAGCGTGGCTGACTTCTTCAAGAAATTGGAAACACATGAAAAAGACTTTCAGAATCTACTTAAAAAGGCCAAAGATCAAGGTGCTAAAATGAAATATGTGGCCCGTTTTGATCAAGGAAAAGCCGAAGCGGGGATTGAGATGATCACATCAGATCACCCCTTTTACAACTTGGAAGGTAAAGACAATATTGTTTTATTCTACACCAAACGATATCCTGAACAGCCTTTGGTAATAAAAGGCGCCGGAGCCGGGGCAGAGGTTACTGCAATGGGTATTTTTGGAGATATTATGCGTATTGCTCATGAGTAGTTCCCTAAAAGTTTTTGCTCCCGCCACTGTTGCCAATGTAGGTCCGGGCTTTGATATACTGGGTCTGGCACTGAACCATGTGGGTGATCAATTAGAACTAAGTCTTCGCAATGAACCAGGCATCACCATTGAAATGCCTGGATCTGACTTACCCACGGATCCTAAACTAAACGTAGCCGGAGTATCTGTGCAAGGTTTACTTGACCAGATTGGTACCTACCAGGGTATACACCTCATTATTCATAAGAATGTGGCGCCTGGTAGTGGTTTAGGCTCAAGTGCTTCCAGTGCTGCCGGAGCGGTTTTTGGAGCTAATGAATTGCTTGGAGCGCCACTGAGTAAGTATGATCTTGTAAAATTTGCCATGATGGGAGAGGCTGTGGCATCCGGAAAAGCGCATGCCGATAATGTAGCACCTTCTCTATTAGGTGGTTTTACACTGATAAGAAATTACTATCCTCTGGAAGTGGTTAACCTTAGTTTCCCAAAGGAGTTAACTGTTGTGATAATTCATCCCCAGATCGAAGTAAAGACTTCCGATTCAAAGCGAATTTTACGCAAAGATATCCCTCTGGAGGTAGCCATTAAACAATGGGGGAATGTAGCTGGTCTTGTGTCAGGTCTGGCTTCAGGTGATTATGAACTTATTGGAAAGTCGCTGGAGGACGTTATTGTGGAGCCTGTCCGTTCTATGTTGATACCTGGATTTGATGAATTAAAAGCAGCTTCGAAAGATACCGGTGCACTGGGTTGTAGCATTTCAGGCTCAGGACCCTCTGTTTTTGCCTTGTGTAGCGAAGAAACCATAGGTCAAAAGACGGCCAGGTCATTCGAAGAAGTGTATGCAAACCTTGGAATTGATTATGAAGTATACATTTCTACTATTAATGAAGAAGGGGCTAAAATCATTTCGAAATGAAGTACTACAGTACTAAACAGGAAGTACAACTCACTTCTTTTCGAGAAGCGGTGATTAAAGGTCTACCGGATGACGGTGGTTTATTTATGCCCACCCGTATACCCAAACTTGATTTTGACTTTCTTGATAGTCTCCACGAAGAACCCTTAAGCACCATTGGCTTTACGGTGGCTTCGCCATTCGTAGGATCGGATATACCTCAGGAAAAACTGCGTGACATCATCGAGGAAACCCTCAACTTTCAGCTACCGGTAGTTCCCGTACACAATGATGTATTTAGCCTGGAACTATTTCACGGTCCTACCTGCGCCTTTAAAGATGTGGGAGCTCGGTTTTTAGCGCGTTGCCTAAGCTATTTTTCAGATGAAAAAGTGACCGTGCTTGTGGCTACTTCGGGCGATACCGGAAGTGCAGTGGCCCATGGATTTTTAGGTGTGCCTAATGTGGATGTTGTGATTCTGTATCCTAAGGGAAAAGTAAGCCATTTACAAGAACAGCAGCTGACTACCCTGGGTCAGAACATAAGGGCATTGGAGGTAGAAGGCACTTTTGACGACTGTCAACGTATGGTTAAATCTGCCTTTCTGGATAAAGAACTTAACCGGAAAATGAAATTGACCAGTGCCAATTCCATCAATATTGCAAGACTCATTCCTCAGTCTTTTTATTATTTTTGGGCCATGGCACAACTCCAAGATTACGATAAAATAATTTTTTCTGTACCTAGTGGAAACTATGGAAATTTAACCGCAGGGTTATTGGCAAAAGCTATGGGTTTGCCGATCTCCGGATTTGTTGCCTCATCCAATATCAATGATATTGTGCCAAAATATTTACGTGATGGTCAGTTTGATCCTAAACCATCAAAACAGACTATTTCAAATGCCATGGACGTGGGTGACCCCAGCAATTTCGGGCGGATGACCGAGCTTTACGATCAATCCTGGGAGCAAATAACCAATGACATCTCTGGCTACAGCTTCAATGATGATGAGACTAAGGCGGTCATGAAGGCCGTACACGAAAAGTACAGATATGTGCTCGATCCGCATGGTGCGGTTGGTTACCTTGGACTAAAAGCAGAACTGGAACAAACCGGTGGGACGGGTGTATTTCTGGAAACCGCTCACCCCGCCAAGTTTATCGATACCGTGGAAGAGGTCATTGGGAAAATAGAAATCCCGAAACGTCTTTCAGCTTACCTTGAAAAAGAGAAGAAAAGCATTTTAATGAAAAACGAGTATGACGAATTGAAGCGCTACTTAATTTAATGGTTAGGCCTTCGTCATAGGAATTCATTTTACATCCGATAACTTTTTTGCATTTCGATAGCCTTCAATTTAACTTATCACTTGTCACCATAGTGCGACCCTGCACTCAAAATATATACTGTTACAATTTCTTCATTGATGGAGTAAACTAAGCGATGCTTTTTGTTGATCCTCCGTGAGTAAAGCCCTGATAGATCATGTTTTAGCTTTTCTGGCTGCCCTGTACCCCTATAAGGATGATTACTTAACTCATTTAATAGCCTTTGCAATTTCTTTAGCAAAGATCGATCTCCAATTTTTTTGTGTTTTTCAATATCTTTAAGCGCATTATTAGAAAACTCTAAAATGTAGCTCACAAGCCTAGCAACTCATTCAGTTCTGTGGAAGTTGTCACTTTTTTAGTTTTCCCTTCTTCGACCTGTTTTAAGCTTTCCTTGATCTTTTTTATCATTTCAGCATTAAAATAAAGATCATCATTATCAATGGGAGTTAAAGCATAGGATTTATCCTTTCCTCTTTGAACAATGATTTGTTCCCCTCTATCGACTTTTTCAAAATATTTTCTTTGGTTTTGCCTAAATTCCCGACTACTGATTACTAACATCGCTCTAATTTTTTGCGTACCATAATTGTACCAAATATACCAGTGTTCACTCAGATACAATTATTACAAACCCATATTATTAGTAGAATTCCCCTTTCCCCAGATTAAACTTTCGCCTTCTTTCTCAAATCTAAGATCTCTTTCTTAAGCTTACCTACCGTTTCCTCCATCTCCTTGGCCCTACGATCACGATCTTCATTGATGGCTTGCATCTCCTCAAGATTTTGCTGCAGCTCCTCCTCACGTACGGCAAGTTCTTCCGCTTTAATCTTTGAATCATCCAGCAACTTTTTTGTTTTTTCACCCAAAACAGTAGTGTTTATGGCAGCTGTCAGCCGTTGTGAAAAAGTAACGACCAGGTCCCGCTTAAATTCCGGAATGGGTTTGAAGCAGCCAATCTCCATGACACCCAACGCGATATCTTCGTAAATCAGTGGTACTAGTAAAAGATGTGAAGCTGAAGACTTACCGAGGCCACTCGTTACTTTCAAATAGTCGATAGGTAGGTTATCAAAGTAAGAAACTTCCCTATGCTTAAAACACTCGCCTACCATACCGTCTCCAATGCCAAACTCTTTGTTCTTTAGATCGTAGCCATAATCTGCACGTTGCATCAGAACTTTCTTGCCTGCTTGATTCTCATCGATTAAGTAGATCGCCGCCAATCTAACCTCAAGGTACCTTACCAGGGTTTTTAATACATTCCTGCAGAGCTCGCCAATGTCATCTTTAGAACTACTTAGTACCTCTCCTAGCTGAACAATCCCCTGATCCGTCCAAATGCGGTCTTTCTCTTTTTCGCGCTGCTGGGCCATTTGCCTTTTTTGGTCTTCAACTTCCTGCTGCGCCTTGGCGATAGCATTTTCTAAAGCCTTCTTATCCCGTTTTAGTGTTTTCTCACGAGATCTAATGAACCAATAAACACCACCTCCCAAGGCTAAACCAACTAGAGTATAAAACCACCAAGTACTCCAAAAGGGTGGGGGAATGCTAATAGCCAAACTGGTTCCTTCTTCATTCCAAACATTGTCATTATTGGAACCTTTTACCCTGAAAATGTACTCTCCCGGATCCAAATTAGTGTATGTGGCCGTATGACGATTACCTACATAATTCCAATCCTTTTCAAAGCCTTCTAACTTATAAGCATACTGGTTCTTTTCCGGATAATTGAAATTCAAGGCGGCAAAGCTGAAGGTCAACACGGCATCTTTGTAGGACAGCTCAACTGATTCCGTATACGAAATACTCTTCACTAAAACTGAGTCCTTACCGATAGGAACAGGTTTGTTGTAGATCTGAAAGTCACTGATTACAATCGGAGGAATGAGCGTATTATCCTTAATTTCTTCTGGCGAAAATAGGTTTAGGCCATTAGACCCTCCAAACATGAGCCTCCCATCAGAAGTTGATCCTACGGCACCCCAATAAAACTCATTACCCTGTAAACCCTCACTTTTGTCGTAATTCCTAAAGGTCTCAGATTCTATATCGAATCGTGACAACCCATTATTAGTACTCATCCACAGATGTCGGTCGTAATCCGCTCTAATGCCATAAATTACCCCATTAGGTAAGCCGTCGTTTTCAGTGTAGTTCATAAAGGTTTCGTTTTTAGTATCAAACCGAAATAGCCCGCCTCCAAAAGTGCCTATCCAAAGAATTTCATCCTGACGGCAAAGGCTTATCACATGCTCATTGATTAGACCTTCCTCGCTTTCTCGCCAACTTTTAACACTCCTTCTGTCAAGGCTGACTTTATTGAGTCCATTCCAGGTACCAATCCATAATTCGCCCTCTTCGTCTTCCAAAAAGGCTTGACCCTGTATAGTGTTTCCGTTTAATCCCTCAAAAACCCGCCACTGTTCTGTATCGGCATCCAAAAAATTCAATCCATTTTCTGTACCTACCCAAAATACTCCCTGTTGGTCTGTATGAAAAACCTGTATCCTATTATCCGATATAGAATTTTTAGCAGGGTCATGTCTGAAATACCTGGTTTGGTCATTCTCAAAGTCTAACACGTAAATACCATTGCCCCAGGTGCCTACCCAATATTCATTCTGATGTTTTTTAATAGCCGATATTTGGGAACTCCCCACATAAATGGCAGACGAACTATCTTGTGATAGCTGTCGAATGGCACCATCCCGGGAAAGAACGTTGAGGCCACCGCCCTGGGTCCCAATCCATATTTCTCCCGAATCGTCCTCATAAAGTGATCTAATTAGGTTATTGGAAAGGCCACCTTTAGCATTGTAAGTGAAAAATGCCTTCCTGTCCAGGGTTTTATTTATTCTTCCTCCTTCGTTGCCGATCCACGTTGAGCCGGTGTTATCAACGAAAATAGTACGAGGACTATTATTACTGAGACTAAACGGATCAGTAGCATCATTTTCAAAATTGTAAAATCGATCCCGGATTGGATTATACAGGTCAAGACCAGCATTAGTGGCTAACCATATAAAACCATCATCGGCCATGTGGATATCATAAATGGCGTTACTGCTCAGTCCATTCAACGATTCACTGAACCGGGTAAAAGTAGAACCATCATGGTTTAACTTATTTAGTCCGGCATTATCTGTAGCTATCCAAATAGTACCATTAGCCTCTTGGGCAATATCACGGATGTTGTTCGAACTTAATGAAGTTGAGTCGCTGGAAACGCTAGTGTAGCTGTCAATAGTACCCGACATAACGTCAAGCCTGTTCAGACCATTTGACGAATACCATATATAGCCGTTACTATCTTCAAAGACCGCCAGGACAGGATCATTACTACCTTCTGAGAATCGTTCAAATTTGTTGGTGTGGGGATCGAATTTATTTAATCCATTAGACCACGAGCCTGCCCACAGATAACCTTTCGAATCGACGAGCAATGACCAGATGCCGTTACCACTGATCGAGGCGTTATCTTCAGGATCATTTTGATGGTGTACAAACCTTTCCTGATCCAGTATAAATTGATTTAAACCTCCGCTTTGGGTACCTATCCATAAGTTACCCACGCTGTCAACAGCTAGTGCCTGAATATTATTGTCAGAAAGAGAATTCTCGCTTTCAGGATTGTTTTTGAAAATTCTGGCACTAAACCCATCGTACCTAAGCAGACCGTCTGGCGTACCTAACCAAATAAACCCTTTACCATCCTGTACTATAGAAGTGACAGACCGGTTAGCAAGCTCCGGTATATTATTTAAATGGTCAAATTTCAGATCCGGACTTTGCGCTAACAAAGAACAATTCATTATAATACCCATGAGCAGGCAACCAAAAAAAAGTGGTGCATTAAATCCAACCATATAGTAAAAATAGGATGAGCTTCAAGGTTAGAAGTTATAAACGATTATTTCAATGAAATGTAAGTAATCGTGCGAATAATGCCTAAACTGGGGACATTTGGTTCAGTGCGGAAAGGATCTCGTTCTGATTCGATTCTCGTTCCACCTGAACAGGCGGAGCAATTCGATCTTCGCAATCCGGCCAGGCGCAACGTTCACAGGTAGTGTTGACCACACGAGACTTGATGTTAGCGTCATGGATGAACTTAATGCGCTTACCGAGATCATCATTAATATAAAATCCTATGGTCACACTAATACTTTCCCTGGGATTAGAGACATTTGGAAAAGCCAGAGATAAACAAAGGTAATCATCTTCGGTACCGTAATATTTTGAGATTTGGGCTCCAGCGATGAGATGATCTCCTTTGTTTATCCTTGACGCACTTCTTAATTGTTTGATCATTCGAATAGCCAGCCATCTTCTACAGTAGTGCTCATTTAAACCATTAGAATGGGGATTATGTGTTTTAGAAAGGTGTAACTCCTTAGTAAGGTTATAATTTGAAAAGTCATCCGTACCCACAAATCGTAGGAAAAATAAATTTTTGATGCCAAAATGCCGTGGTAAAATAGTAGTCAGGCGTTGCATTAACATTTCCGGTGTAGCTCGGTATTTCGCTGCTAACTCTGTGATCATATTTTTATCCCATTTTAACGATCGAGCCACTTTTTTAACGTCCTTGATTACTTCTTTTTCAGGCATGATAAGGGCAGCAGCAAAGTAAGACGCTTTATAATTATTGAGGATCATCTCGAAATTATACTCGCGTTGGGGAGGGGTTTCCAAGGGACGTTCCTGCAAACCCAGTACCTGATAAGCAGCCTCCCTGGCGAGTAAAAAACTCTCTTGGGCAGGGGTTAATCCCTTATTAATAAGCAACTGGTTTGAATCAGGATTAAAAAAAGACCTTAAATCACGTAGTGCTTCATTCTTAGCCAACGAACCTCTATCCAACCTAATGGCAAATTCTTTATTCAGCACATCTTTTAATGCATTTACGGAAGTAGGCACAGTCAACACGGCGCGATGTTGATTGCGAAATGCATTCGCGGCCTCTTCTAGTTCAGAAAAATAATTATCATTCATTTCCTGATACGCCCGTAAAGCGGCATAGTAAAAATGCTCTCCCCGCATTTTATAATTTCGTGCTATAGCGACTACAGAAGTAATAAAGGCATTGATCTTTTCGGGATATACGGAAATAAGTTCAATGATCTTTTGAGGTTCCAGACCAAAGGCTTCCAGAGGGAACTCTTTGAAAAAATCAGATTGAAGCAAATTCACTACAGGTTCTAATTTTTTTGAAACCCGAAGAGAAACCAGGTAATCATAGCTGACATCTAAAGCCTCCGAAAGGGCAATAATTTTATCACCCTTTGGGTACTTCTTTCCTTTTTCAATTTCGCTGAGGTAGGACATGCTTAAACCGGTCTTTTGAGAGAACTCTTGAAACGACAGGTCTTTTTCCATGCGTAGGTTGCGCACCTTCAGTCCCAGAATATGCTTTAAAGAAAAGTTTCCGTTGACCATGTTCAAAGGTAAGAATATTTTGCAAAAAATTTCTTTCAGCGAATTTTCGCTAATCAATAATTTTATCTATATTCGTTTTGAGTTTGAGTTTTTAATTAAAAAATACCATGATCGAATCAGCCATGAAAGCAAAAGAGAAGACCAAGTCGGTTATGATAGAGGCAGAGGTGCAACCGGAGTACAACGAAATTCTTACACCCGAAGCGCTGGACTTTGTAGAAGCGCTACATCGTAATTTCAATGCGGAGAGAAAACGGTTGCTCAAAGCACGTGAGATAAGACAAAAAGAACTGGACAATGGCCAGATGCCTGGATTCCTGGAGAAGACCCGGAAAATAAGGGAAAGTAATTGGAAAGTGGCATCTGTACCCGAAGACATTCAGGACAGGAGGGTGGAAATCACCGGCCCCGTAGAGCGTAAGATGATTATCAATGCGCTGAATTCAGGGGCTAAGGTTTTTATGGCCGATTTCGAAGATAGTAATACCCCTAGCTGGGATAATTCTATGCAAGGGCAGCTCAATCTAAGAGATGCTGTAGCTGGTACCATCTCCTTTGAAAACAAGGAAAAGAATAAAAAATACGTACTGAGTGCAACCACAGCAACCCTGTTCGTACGACCTCGGGGTTGGCATCTGGAAGAAAAGCATATCACGATTGAGGGTGAGTCCACGAGCGGTAGCCTTGTCGATTTTGGACTATATTTTTTCCATAACGCAAAAAAATTAATTGAAAAAGGCAGTGGCCCCTACTTCTACCTGCCAAAGATTGAAAGTCATAAAGAAGCGCGACTGTGGAATAAAATCTTTGAATTTTCGCAGGAATACATTGGCATACCACAAGGTTCCATTAAGGCTACAGTACTAATTGAAACCATACTGGCCAGTTTTGAACTACACGAAATCCTGTTTGAACTCAAAGAGCACAGCGCCGGGCTTAATTGTGGGCGATGGGATTATATCTTCTCCTTCATCAAGAAGTTCAGAAACAGAAAAGGTTTCGTATTACCGGACCGCTCCCAAGTAACGATGGATGTCCCTTTCATGAATGCCTACGCATTGGCCGTAATCAAAGCTTGTCATAAAAGAGGTATACACGCTATGGGAGGCATGGCGGCCCAAATACCCATTAAGTCAGATCCGGAAGCCAATGAATTAGCGCTGGAAAAGGTTAGAGCCGATAAAGTAAGAGAAGCGCGCATGGGACACGATGGTACCTGGGTTGCTCATCCTGGTTTGGTGCAGGTAGCTGAAGACGCTTTTAATCAGCACATGCCCACCAAAAATCAAATTCACATCCAACGAAGAGATGTGGAAATTGCACCTGAAGAATTGATTGCAGTGCCTGAAGGTACGGTTACGGAACATGGTTTACGCACCAATATCAATGTTGGTATTCTCTACATTGAGAGCTGGCTCCGGGGTAACGGGGCAGCCGCTCTCTACCACCTGATGGAAGATGCCGCTACGGCAGAGATCTCCCGAACTCAGGTCTGGCAATGGCTGCAGGACGGGACCCAGCTCGACGACGGCAGAGTAATCGACAAAGAACTCTACGAAGAACTCAAAAACGAAGAAATTGAAAAAATAAAACAATACATCGGCAAAGAGAACTACAAAACAGGTGAATTCAAGAAGGCCATAACGCTATTTGATGAACTAGTTCTTTCTGACGACTACAAAGAATTTTTAACACTACCCGCTTACAACTTAATTGATTAATACCATGAACAGAGCAGATCAAATCGAACAACTGTATAGCGATTGGACGGTAAATCCACGCTGGAAAAACGTGAAACGTACGTATAGCCCGGAAGAGGTGGTAAAACTTCGCGGCTCCGTCATGGTAGAATATACCCTGGCGAGACTCGGCGCTGAAAAGCTTTGGAACAAGCTGAATTCCCAGGATTTTGTAGCCGGGCTTGGAGCTTTAACGGGCAACCAGGCCATTCAAGAGGTGACCGCCGGATTAGAAGCTATATATCTGAGTGGCTGGCAAGTGGCTGCCGATGCGAACCTGGCCGGGCAAATGTATCCCGATCAGTCTTTGTACCCTGCGGATTCAGTACCAAATGTAGTGAAGCGTATAAATAATGCTTTGATGCGCAGAGATGAGATCCAAAGTGTCACCGGCGAAACCGACATTGACTGGATGGTGCCGATAGTGGCAGACGCGGAAGCGGGTTTTGGCGGAAATTTAAATGCTTTCGAACTCATGAAGGCCATGATCCAGGCCGGAGCCTCAGGGGTACATTTTGAAGATCAACTTTCTTCTGCCAAAAAGTGCGGGCATCTGGGAGGCAAAGTACTGGTACCTACACAGGAGGCGATCAACAAATTACTGGCTGCGCGTCTAGCGGCGGATGTCTTGGGCGTGCCTACTCTATTGATTGCCAGAACGGACGCCGAAGCTGCTAATTTGATCACTTCTGATATTGATCCAAGAGATCAGAAGTTTATCGAAGGAAACCGAACCGGTGAAGGATTTTTTCACGTAAAGAATGGATTGGAGCAAGGTATCGACCGGGGCTTAAGTTACGCTCCTTATGCAGACCTGATTTGGATGGAAACCTCTAATCCTGACCTGGGCTTGGCCAAAGAATTTGCACACGGCATCAGAGAAAAATATCCTAATCAAATGTTAGCCTACAATTGCTCACCTTCTTTCAACTGGGCAGCCAAGCTATCGGTGAAAGAAATGGAAAGCTTCCGTGAGGAGCTAGCCGCAATGGGGTATAAGTTCCAGTTCATTACACTAGCAGGTTTCCACGCTTTGAATACCTCTATGTTTGAGTTATCCAAAGCGTACAAAGAACGCGGTATGGCTGGCTATAGCGAACTTCAGGAACGTGAGTTTGCTTTGCAAGAGCATGGTTTCAAAGCTGTGAAACATCAGGCCTTTGTGGGTACCGGTTACTTTGATGCTGTACAGAATACCGTA
>JBCCIX010000073.1:0-12759 GCA_039028075.1 Bacteroidota bacterium
CATTGAGCGCTATTCCTTTAACACTTCTGTCAGTGAATTTATGATCTGTGTGAATGATTTAACCGCCTTAAAATGCAATAAAGGAGCTATTCTGGAACCGCTTGTGGTGATTCTATCGCCTTATGCGCCACATATTGCTGAAGAGCTGTGGCATAAGCTGGGTCACGTCAGTAGCGTAACGCAAGCCGAATTCCCTGGTTATAATGAAGTATATCTGGTTGAAGCCGAACATGAGTACCCTGTTTCCGTTAACGGCAAGATGCGGGCTAAGCTTAAGTTCCCCTTAGATATGCCTAGAGAAGATATTGAAAAACAAGTACTTGCAGATACGACCATCCAAAAATGGTTGGACGGCAAACCGCCCAAGAAAGTAATTGTGGTTCCTAAGAAAATCGTAAATGTAGTAGTTTGATCGTTTTATGTTCGAAACGATGATATGATTAGATTTAAGTAATGGTTTATTTGTATTCAATCTGCTTTTAGCACGAGAAACAATGACAACAGCGGTTATTACAATTAATAGTCGCTCGGACTAGACAAATAAAACAATCGCTTGCCTATGACGAGTGACGGCTAACACATAGGCCTCTGGCTGGATTAGGTCATTTGAGCAAAACTGCTATTAGAACGAAGACTTGATCAATTGCCCTAACTGGACGGTTCTGTGGACATAAGTCCTATTTCTTTTTATGAAGTGAAACAATGACCACGGCGGCGATTACGATCAGTGCACCAAACAACTGTAAGCGAGTGAGTCTTTCATCCAGAAAGATAGCAGCAAGTACTATGGTTGAAATAGGACCCAGACTTCCCAGAATAGAGAAAGTGGAAGCCCCAAGGTGCTTGATGCTCACCGAAACCAGATAAGACGGAATAACCGTTGAAACCATGGCCATTCCAAAAGCAAGACCATAAACTTCGATCGGGTAATCCAATAAATCTAACGGTTGCGTGAGCCCAAAATGGACAAAAACACAAATCGTAGACACGATCATAGCGTAGGAGGTGAAAGCTACAGATCCGAACTTTGGAATAAGCCAACCACTACCGACCAAATAGCAGGCATAGCAAAGGGCGCTGAGAAAGACGAGTAAACCACCGATCCATATCGCATCCTTATTTCCCGAAAGTTCTAGCTCGTCAGAAAAGGTGATTAAAATACCTACATAAGAAACTAGAATGGCCACGATCTGCCATTTACCAGGTTTCTCCCCAAAAAAGATCCAGGTGATGAGAATTACCAGCGTAGGATATACGAAGAGTATGATCCTTTCCAGACTGGCCTTGATGAACTCCAGCCCTAAAAAGTCCGTTAAACTGGCCAGATAGTAGCCTATAAACCCGAGACCAACGACCCACAGATAATCCTCGAGTACAATATCCTCTGGATGGTTGGGTTTCTTAACCCAAGCGATTACCAAATACACTGGAAACGCAAAAGCCATGCGGAGTAGAAGTAATGGAATGGCCTCTATCTCGTAGAGATAAGCCATTTTAACGAATACCGCCTTAGCGGAGAAAAAAACGATCGCAACAACAGCTATAATCAGAACCCAAACCCGAGGGGCTTTCATTTGGGGTAAGAACCAAGAAAAAGGTCAATGCACATCATTGACCTAAATTTAAAAAATCAAATCAGGTATTATTCGTATCGCAAAGAATTAACGGGGTTCACCCGCGCCGCCTTGAGTGATTGGTAACTCACTGTGAGCCAAGCAATACATAAAGCTGAGACACCGCTTACCAAAAATACCCAGATGGGAATATCTATGCGATTGACAAAATCATCCAACCATGAATCCATAGCATAGTAAGCTGGATAAACGGCCAAGACAAAAGCAATAATCACGAACTTTACGAATTCTTTCGACATTAAAGCGGTAACGCTCCAAATAGTAGCGCCCATTACCTTTCTTACCCCTATTTCTTTGGTTCTTTGTTCAGCTAAAAAGGCTGCCAAACCAAACAATCCCAGGGAAGCTATGAAAATGGCTATCACCGTAAAAACAGTAAAAACAGTACCTAATCGCTCTTCAGCCCTGAAGGCGGCATCATAATCATCATTAAGAAAGGAGTATTGCAAAGGCTCTCCGTCAGCATACTTCTCCCAAGTGGCTGCAAGCATTTCAAGAACCTGAGATGTCTCCTCGCCGGCATAGCGCAGATACAGTTGATTAGCATCATCTGTCAATACCAGGATAAGCGGTCGGACTTCCAGCTTCAGATTTTCGTAGTTAAAGTCTTTGATGACCCCTACTACCTCCATTTCCGTAGGTTCATCAAAATTGAAATTCACTATACGCTCTTCTAAAGGATTTTCAAAACCAAACTCCCTTACTGCTGCTTGATTCATTACAACAACGATCGAATCCGAGGGAAAATCACGAGAGAAAAAACGGCCTTCGTCCATCTCGAAACCCATAGCCTCTAAATGATCATAATCGCAGAAATAAGTCGACATCAGGTAGTCTTGTTCATTTCCCGCTTGTCTGAATAAAGTATTGTTGTTTGTGCCCGGGAAAGTGTTGTTCGCAAAACTGGCCCCAATTATAAAAGTATTGGATGTCAAGTCATTCTTGAAAGCTCTGACGTTATTTTCGAGTCTACTTACATCTTCGATCATGATAATGTGATCTTTATCTATGCCCAGGTTCTTATTCTGGATGAATACAAGTTGTTCGTATACAACCGCCGTACAAATTATCAGTACGATCGAAATCCAAAATTGAAAAGTCACCAGTACCCCTCTTACCCCTCCACTTTTCATACCCGCTTTGAGCTTGCCTTTAAGTACTTCGGTTATTTTAAAATGGGTCAAGTAAAATGCTGGATAGCTTCCGGCCAATATCCCCACAAAAATTACGACCAAACCAAAAATCAGCATGATTAAGGGATGAGACAAACTTTCAAACGCTAACCCTTTACCGGCCAAGGTATTGAAATAAGGTAATAAAGGATATACAAGAATTAGCGCCAGAATACCCGCCAACCCTGAATAGATCATAGACTCTGCCAAAAACTGAACAATTAGTGTCTTCCTAAGAGATCCAAGCGTTTTTCTCAGACCTACTTCTTTGGCCCTTCCTGCTGACTTAGCGGTAGTCAGGTTCATAAAATTGATACTTGCTAACAATACTATAAAAAGTCCAATACCTCCCAAAATATAGACGTAAGCCATATCACCAGGCGGTTCCGGCTCGTCTTCGAACTCCGATTTTAAGTGGATATCTAAAAGCGGTATACTATTATATTCATAAATACCACCTTCGGCTCGAAACTCGGCTAATGTTTTACTCACAAACTGCTGCATGACCGGAGTTACGTTCCGCTCCATTATGGGCTCTAGTTTGCTATCAACGTCGTTCATATTTCCCTTCGGACTCAGGACATAATACGTCCATAAGCTATTGCTGAGCCAGTTGCTATCGTTAATCCAACCAAAACTTCGGGTAGAAAGAATGGCATTAAACTTCAAGTGTGAATCCGGCCTTTCATTTTCGACCACTCCGGTTATCTTGTACTCGGATTTGTTATTTCCGATGGACAACGTTTGATCTAAAGCGTTGGCAGCGTCGCCAAAATACTTTTCTGCCAATTTCTCGGATAGTACCAAACTCTGCGGTTCTACCAACGCCGTTTCAGGATTACCATGTAGCATCTTAAAACTAAACACACTGAAGAAATTAGAATCAGCCGTGTATATACCCGGTTCGTTGAACGCCACAGTTCCGTTGCGAAAGATCCACTCACCCATATCCCTAACCCGGACTGCTTCCTCCACCTCAGGAATTTCAGCGACTAAAGCCTTGTACATAGGTGGACTGGTATTGGTTGTATATACTTCCTGACCCGATATCTTTCCGTGGAGATTTACCCGATAAATGCGATTCGCTTTTTCGTTGAACTTGTCATAGTTTAACTCATCAAAAATATACAGCGCTACAAAAAGAGCACTGGCTATACCACAGGCAAGCCCTAAAATGTTAATCACGGAAAAGAACTTCTGCTTAGCTATATTCCTGACCGCTACCTTAATATAGTTCTTGAACATTATTTTTAATCATGAAGTCTAACCCCTATTCCGTACGTATGGTTTCTGTAGGATTCGTCGTTGCCGCGCGATACACTTTAAGACTGATAGTGGCCAACGCAAAAAACAATAGCATGAGTATCGCCGCCCCAAATGCCGCAATTCCTGGTTGCGCATGGTACGCCCAGATCAGATCCATAAATGGATTGGCTACAGCGTAGGTCAGGCCACTTCCGATCACAGAAGCTATAATTAGCATGATCAAAAAGTTCTTATTCAAAATAAACATCAGGTGAGCAATTGAGGCACCAAGAACTTTGCGAACGCCTACTTCCTTCATTCTTTTGAGCACACTCAACGAAACAATGCTAAATAAACCTATCACCGACATAAAAGCAGCCAGGATGCCTAGAAAACCAAACATTTTGAGTACGTTGTTATTGACCAAGGCTGCCTCACTCATATCCTCATCCATATATTCCCCAGAGTACATCTTATCTGGAAAAACTTTCTTCCACGTGCCTTCTAAATATTCATTCACTTCAATAATATTTTCGGAACTCGTTTTTACCGTTAAATAATGATAGTCTTCCTCTGCTACATACCTTAGCATGAGCGGGGTAATAGGTTCCCAAAGTCCTTCCAAAAAAGCATTTTGCATAACTCCGACCACGTAAAGTGAAACCGTATCCATCCAAACTAGTTTCTGGCCCAGTGGATCATCCCACCCAAATACCTTTACCATTTCTTCACTTACGATCACCGACTCACTAATATCAGTTTGAGAATCCTTTCTAAAACCACGGCCTTCGATGAGTTTAAAATCCATAGTCTCAAAAAAATTATCCCCAACATGAAGGATGTCCACGTCGTATTGCTCGCTGCCATTAATCACAGGGTCATTTCTATACGACCTGTTAATTTGATATTCAGATCCGGCGGTCGCAATAATTTCCGGATTATCCGAGACGCTGTTCTTATAGACTTGGTATTCGCTTAAATCATTAAAATAGAGAGAGATGGAACCACTCTTATTAAATCCGTAATCCATCTCCTTTTGATAAATAGCATTATCGTAAAATATAGCTCCTAAAATGATAGCTATTAAAGAAATGGAAAACTGAAGTGTAAGTAAAACACTGGTTACTTTACCCGTACCTCCGAATTTAGAAGAGCCCTTTAGGATACTAGCCGGTTCAAATTTACTAATGTAAAAGGCAGGATAACTACCTGCTAGTAAGCCGGTAAACAATAATACGGCGAAGAGAAACAGATAAAACTGACTATTCTGAGAGAAATCCATGCTTATTTCTAAAAACGGCCAGAGGCTGCCATAGGCAGGAACCAAGTACAGTGCAAAAAGGACTCCAGCAAGTAATGACAAAAAACACAAAACAACATTTTCTAACAAAAATTGAACGATAAGCTGATTTCTTAAACCACCCATTACTTTTCTTAAACCAATCTCTTTTAATCGCTTTGATGCGATGGCCATAGACGTGTTCGTAAAGTTGAAACAGGCGATTAACAAAATAAGTATGGCCATAATACCGGGTACAGTCACCGCAGGAGGAGGCATACTGGACCTAAGTCGATGCGCCCAAACCTGGTCATCTGACGCTCTGTGAGCCATTCCTTCGAAGGGTTCTAACACATACTTATCTAATTTAAAATCAAGTCTTGCATTATTTTGTATCTCGATATAATTAGCCGTAAGCCTGTTTTCAATATTCTTTACCCGGCTTGGGTCTTCAACTTTCACGAAACTGGTGGTCCAAGCCGACCAATTGTTTTCATGGCGAATATCCGTATCTTCTTTTGAGGCATTTTGCAAATCAAAGAAGTTGTCAATAACCGTAATGATTCTTGCATCGCCAAAACTTGAATTCATGGGGTGGTCTTCAAATATCGCGGCTACTTTGTAGTCCCTGTTACCATTAGAGGTAAAATGAGTTAGCGTCTTACCAAGCGCATTGCCCTCAGGAAAGTACTTTTCAACGACGGAAGAACTTATCATAATATTGGACTTGCCATTCAAAGCGTTAATGTCTCCCTCCCTAATATTGAAATAAAAGAAATCGAAAAAATTAGGATCTACAAACGTGAAATTCTCATTGAAAAGCTCATCGGCTACTTTAAAATTCCCTCCGCTTGGTATATAACGAAGTACATCTGAAACGTCCCCAATGTTATCTTTGACCGCGGCGCTAAGGGGTAAGGGGGATATCCCATAAACTTGCTTTCGATTTTGATACACCCGTTCGCCATCGATCCTATAAATGTTATCGATGTTGGTTTGATTGCTATCAAAATTGATGTTGAAATCATAATTCAAGTAAGCAACAATGGAGCAGGCTATTGCCAATCCCATTCCTGTAATATTTACCAATACGAAAACTTTACTTTTCCATAGACTTCGAAAAGTGATTTTTAGATAGTTTTTAAGCATGAGTGTTGTTTTTTGACCTTATAAATACGAACCAATAAAAATTAGACTACTAGTGTACACGATAGGTTGCATGCGCAAGGCATAGTTATTCCGATCTCAGCGTATTAACGGGATTCATGGAAGCCGCTGCGTAGATTCTAAAGCCTACAGTCACGCTCGCTATGCTGAAAATCATCAAAGTTCCGGACAAGAAAGTAATAAGATCAGCCTTCTTGTAAAATTCCCAGATGCTACCCATTAAGATATCTAGTAGAAAGTAACTAATTGCAGAACCACCAATAGCGGCCAATAGCAATATAAACGCAAACTGCTGATTCAGCTTTTGGGCAATGTTACTAATGGATGCGCCTAATACTTTGCGCACACCAATCTCTTTAGTCCTTTTAATTATATTTAAACTTACCATGGAAAAAAGACCGCTTGCTGAAAGCAGGGTTGCCATAATACCCAGAAAACCAAATAGGATAAGTATGTTCTTATTGATCAATGTAGACTCGGCCATTTCGGCATCCATATATTCGCCAAAATAAATTCGATTAGGGAATACCTGCTTCCATTTGCTTTCCATGTATTCGTTTACTTGTTTCAGGTCTTGGTTCGCCGCTTTAACCAAAATTCTGCTATATTCTGCTTTTCGATTCAACCTGAACATAGTGGGTTCTAACTGACCCCACAAAGCACTCGTATATAAGTTATCCACAGTTCCAATGACGTACAGTTGTACGGTATCCAACCATATCACTCTTTTTCCGAGCGCCTCCTCTTTGGTCCAACCAAATTCGTCCAAAAAAGTCTGGTTCACGATGATCGATTCTTCTACATCAGTTTCGGAATTCTCTTTAAAGTTTCGACCCTGATCGAGTTTGATATCCATGGTTTCAAAGTAATCAAAGCCGACTTCATAGATGGAAACGTCACGAAGAATGTCTTCGTACTTAATTGGGTCACCGTAGCCAGCAGACATGATATGGTGTTTAGTACCGGAAACGGCCTTTATCTTAGGGTTATTAATAAGTTCTTTTCTGTAAGCCTCAAACTCATCCTCGCCATTTACATAACTATAAATAAGATTATCTGTACTAAAACCCAGATCAAAACCCTTTTGGTATTGGGCGTTTTGAATAAATCCTACAGCCATGATGATGGCATTAACGGTGATTAGAAACTGCGCCCAAAGAAGCACTTTGGTTACCCAGTTATTACCCCCAAATTTGAATGTACCCTTAAGTATGCTGGTAGCCTCAAATTTGGTAACGTACAGTGCCGGATAAATTCCTGCTAAGAGACCGGCCAGCAGCAATAGTGAGAACATAAAAACTAAAAAGCCAAAATTGGTGAGGTAGTTAAGGTCTAGTGAAAGAAAATCCCACATATTATTGTATGCCGGAACAAGTAATTCCGCCAATAAAATGGCTACTACACCTGACAGCAGGCAGAGGAAGAAATTTTCAAGTAAGAACTGAGCGATCAACTCCTTTCTCTTGCTCCCCATAACTTTTCTAATGCCGATCTCTTTAAGCCTTCGGCTTGACATGGCTATAGAGGTGTTAGTAAAATTGAAAATGGCAATGAGCAATAACAAACCGGACATTATAGCCGGTGAGGTGGCTGCGGCACGGGGCAAACTATTTCTAAACCAATGATTACTAATGTCCTCTTTTTCAGCTCTTACCGCCATACCCAAGAAAGGGTCTAGATAAAAAGTTGACACCTGATAATCTTCCCTAGCCCTATTTTGGGGCTCTTTGTACTGCTGAAGATCGGCTTCTACCAAAGAGAGATCAGCGGGATTACTTATTTCCAGAAACAATGTGCTCCAATAGCGCCAATCATTCTCACTGAGTGAAGGATTCAAGTCAAAATAATTATCGATAAGCGTTACTGCGTCAAACTGGAAACTGGAGTTGTGAGGCATTTTTTCGAAAACTCCGGCTACAATGTATTCGCGCGTACCGCTGTCCAGCACGTTGGTAACCTGCTTGCCTAAGGCATCGTCATCACCAAAGTACTTTACGGCCAACTCGCTACTGACAAATATTCTGGACTTATCTTTAAAATCGAGAGCAGTACCGGATTGAAGTGGAAACGTAAAGAGTTCGAGAAAACCCTCATCGGCGTAGCTTATACTCGTATTAAACAATTCATCACCTATTCTAAAATTACTTCCATCCGGAATATAGCGGATGACATGGCCGACTCCTGCCATCTTATTTCGCACCATACTACCCAATGGAAGTGGCGCTATCCCATTTTTAGTCGTATATCCCTGAAAATCACGAGTGAAGTTGACCCGATAAATATCTTTAGCATTGACATGTTGCTCATCATAACTGTCGTTATAATCATAATTCAGATATGCAATTATGCACATGGCTAGCGACACGCCCATACCCATAACATTGATAAAAACGAAGGTTTGGCTTTTAGCTAGACTTCTTAAAGTTATTTTAAGGTAGTTTTTGAACATGTAGGTAAAGTTAGTGTTGTCGGCCTTTGAGTCTTGAGCTACTCTAAGGACTGCAAAAAAGCAACCTAAGGTTACATTTGGTGCCAAGTATTTTATAGTACCTTGTATTACATAGTAATAATGTATAAAAAAACCGCCTGAGCGGCGGTTCTTTTCTATTCTTAAATTATATATGGAATTGCTCCTTAATATTTTCAGTCACTACCTTACCATCAAACAAGTTGATGATACGATGGGCATAATTAGCGTCGTACGGAGAGTGAGTTACCATTATGATCGTAGTTCCCTCTTCATTCAACTCCGCCAAAAGCTTCATAACTTCCTCACCATTGGCCGAGTCCAGATTTCCAGTTGGTTCATCAGCTAAAATCACATTAGGTTTTGCTACAATGGCTCGTGCAATCGCCACTCTCTGTTGCTGACCTCCTGAAAGCTGCTGTGGGAAGTGATTTCTTCGGTGCATAATATTCATGCGCTCAAGTACTTCTTCCACGCGTTGCTTTCTTTCAGCGGAAGGAACTTTCAAGTATAGCAGAGGTAATTCAACGTTTTCAAAAACGGTAAGTTCATCAATCAAATTAAAACTTTGGAAAACGAATCCGATCGATCCCTTACGAAGTTGAGCTCTTTGACGTTCCGAATAACCAGAGACCTCGTGCTCACCGAAATGGTATTCGCCATCAGTAGGGTTATCTAATAAACCCAAGATATTAAGCAACGTTGATTTACCGCATCCCGATGGACCCATCACGGCTACGAATTCTCCTTCTTTAATTTCAATGTTTATACTGTTAAGTGCCGTAGTTTCTACCTCATCCGTAGTGTAAACTTTTTGTAAGTTTTTGATCTTTATCATAAGAATGTTCTTTAATTGTTTGTAATTGAGTTTGACCTTATTTTAAAATTAATACTTCATTATCACCAAAATTATCATAAGAAGACGTTATGACTTTATCGCCTGGTTCGAGTCCTTCCAGTACTTCAAAGTGCTCCGTATTTTTTCTTCCTAACCTGATGTTTCTTTTTTCAGCTTTAGAGCCGTCATTGTTCACCACAAATACCCAGTTACCCCCTGTATCTTTGTAAAAACCACCCACCGGCAGGAGTAATTCTTCGGACGGTTGCCCTAATTCTATGCGCATTCGAAGGGACTGTCCGCGTCGGATGCCCTTGGGTGTTTCTCCTACGAATTCCATATCTACTTCAAACCGGCCATTTATAATATTAGGATAAATATAGGTAATGATCAATTGAAATTGACGATTGTTGAAACGTGTTGTTGCCGACAACCCTTTCGAAATTTTCGGTAAATACAGTTCATCGATAGGAACCCTAACCTTGTAACTACCCACTTTGTCAACTTGTCCTAATCGCTGACCGGGATTTACTGACTGTCCTTCAACAAGCTGGGGTGTGGTGAGCAATCCTTCTATCGGTGAGGTAATGTTAAGGTTATCCAGAATCTGACCCACACCTGCCAAGCTCTCCGTCATTCTTCGTTCGGACTGATTAAACTGTTGCAATTGCCGTACCCTACTTATCGAATCATTCTTGTAGCTCGTATAGGTAATCTTTCTTCGTTTTAGATTGTATTCATAATCCGCCTTAGTCTGCTCAAAATCCTGTTCAGATATCAAGTCCTTTTCAAACAGCATTTTTTGACGTTTATACTGTGGCTCCAGCTTTTCCAATTGGTTATCTATTAATGCCAAGGTTTGCTGTTGCTGAAGATCATTTTGTTCTAATTGCAGCTTAGTACGTCTAATTTGATTAATACTTTCATTCAAGCTTGCTTCTTGACTCAATACATTTAATTCCCTGTTTAGATTTGAGAGTTCTAAAATAAAATCTCCCTTTTTTAACATGGCACCGCTCTCAGCGTGTACTTTCTTGATCGTTCCTCCTTCAATGGCATCCAAATAAAAAGTGACACTAGGCTCTACCGTGCCGGTCTGAGGAATAAATTCAAGGAATGCCCCACGCTCTACATCTGCTATGGTGATCTTTTCAACCTCAACGTTAAGTTTACTCCGCCTATCCGCAAATAAAAATTGGTAACCTACAAAAACAACAAGAAGCGTTACCCCGAGGATTGTTCCAATTCTCTTGACCGTCCACTTCTTTTTTTTGATTTTTTTATCCATATAAAATAAACCTATTTACGTGAGTTTTGCTTGCCATTGCCAACAAGTGTGCCAACTCAGTTTGAAGGGGTAAAAACTGCTTTAAACGAAAAATAGGAGTCCGTTATCGTTCATTCATGAACGGAATCGTCCGCTAGCGAACATTTTATTGGTATATTCGTTCGATTGATTGGTACTAACGCTCGAGCATTTGAACAAAATGGCCTTAGTGTGGCGCTGAGATCCCTTTTTTTAATAGGGCAGATTAAAACGGTATCAACTTTGCAAACTTTTATCCTGAAATCGGATATCTATGACGGAAAAGACTAAAACTGGTAAAATACTGATTGTTGACGACAACGAAGATCTGCTTAAAGCGGCCCGAATTTTCTTAAAAAGGCATTTTGCGCAAATAGATCTGGAGAAGAATCCAGAGGTAATACCCACCATGCTCAATAACGAAAGTTATGATGTGATATTACTGGATATGAATTTCACTAAAGATGTAAGTAGTGGAAAAGAAGGGTACTACTGGCTGGAAAAAATATTGGAAATAGACCCTTCAGCGGTGGTAGTACTTATCACGGCCTATGGTGATGTTCAAATGGCTGTAAAAGCCATAAAAGCTGGAGCTACTGATTTTGTTTTGAAACCCTGGGAAAACGAAAAGCTTCTGGCTACTTTATTCTCAGCAATGCGCCTAAGAGAAACCAGGATCGAAGTAGAGACCCTGAAAACTAAGCAAAAGGTAATCAACCTAAAGATTAACGATAGATACAATGATATCATTGGGCAAAGCCCGGCCATCCAAAAAGTCTTTGAAACCATTGATCGTGTAGCTGCTACTGACGCTAACGTCTTAATCCTAGGTGAGAATGGTACCGGTAAAGAGTTGGTAGCGCGCGCCATTCATAATAATTCCACCCGAAAAGATCAGGTTTTCGTAAACGTAGACCTAGGTTCGGTTAGCGAAACCCTTTTCGAAAGTGAACTCTTCGGCCATAAAAAGGGTGCATTCACTGATGCTAAGGAAGATCGGCCTGGGCGATTCGAAATCGCTAACCGCGGCACACTCTTTCTCGACGAGATCGGTAATTTATCCATGCCCTTACAAGCTAAGTTACTTACGGTTTTACAAAACAGAAGAGTAAGCCGCGTGGGATCTAACAAAGAAACAGAAATAGATATTCGTTTGGTCTGCGCTACCAATATGCCGTTATACGACATGGTAAAAGAAAATCGTTTTAGACAGGACTTGCTTTACCGAATTAATACCATAGAAGTTGAACTTCCTCCTTTAAGAGATCGATTGGAAGACATTCCGCTGCTGACGAACCATTTTTTAAAGCACTACGCTCAGAAGTATAACAAAGAAGTGGTAAAGATAAGCGAGGCCGCCATGGTACGACTTCAAAAGCATAATTGGCCGGGTAATATCAGAGAAGTACAACACTCCGTAGAACGAGCTGTTATTATGGGCAATTCTCAAATTTTACAGCCTGAGGACTTTAATTTTAATAATCAGCAACAAACGAACAGCGACACCGAGAACTTGGCGTTAGATCAATATAAATTAGAGGATGTAGAAAAAATATTAATACGAAAGGTTTTAAAAAAGTACAATGGCAACATTACCCAAGCTGCATCTGAATTGGGACTAACCCGGTCATCATTATACCGAAGGTTAGAA